>CAVAPG010000173.1:0-2029 GCA_963590435.1 bacterium | reverse complement strand
TCGGTATGATGAATACGGCTGATAGAAGCCTTGCCATGATTGACTACGCGTTGCGCAGAAGATTCAGCTTTTTCAACATGGTACCGGGATTTAACTCCGATGGGTTCAAAAAGTATCAGGCAACTATTGCAAATGCTAAGTTTGATAAACTTGTTGATGAAGTAAAAAATCTTAATAAAGCGATTGCGGCAGATAAATCGCTTGGAAACGGATTTTGCATTGGTCACAGCTATTTTTGCGGGCATAAGGCTGATGAAAGCCCCACGTGGATAAAAGAAATCGTTGATTACGATATTATCCCAATGTTGAATGAATACTGGTTTGACGATTCGGATAGCGTGAAAAAATGGTCTGATTTATTGAGTGGTGCTGTAAATGGCTAACATACTGATTAACAACATCTACTATATGCTCACATACGCATTTCAGGTGCTGCATCAGTCAAACTATGATGAAATATCGTCAGAGCCGTTTGATAATGTCCAAGACCTTTTTGCTGCAATCCTTTCTAAGGGCATTGCTCAGCAACTGAAGCAAGGTCTCCACAGAGAATATGTAAATATAAATGAAGATCTACCGGTAATGCACGGAAAGCTGGACTTTAACGGTACTATAAAAAATATGGTGCAGAATAAAAAACAGCTTGCATGCGAATACGATGAGCTATCGGAAAACAACATTTTCAATCAGATCATCAAAACGACAGTGTTTCTCTTGCTTAAGGAAGACAGCGTAAAAGATGAATCCAAGACAGCCTTAAAGAAGGAGATGCTATTTTTCTCCGGGGTTGACGAGATTAATCCGTTTCTAATTCGATGGGATTTACTCAGGTTCAATCGGAATAACCAAAGCTATAGAATGCTATTAAGCATCTGTCAGTTTGTCTTAGAAGGGCTTCTTCTAACTACGGATGACGGTAACGTCAAATTAGCACAATTTCTGGATGAACAGAGAATGTGCCGCCTATACGAGAGATTCATTCTTGAATTCTATCGAAAAGAGGTTCCGGAAGTTAAGGCAAACGCATCAAAGATTGAATGGCAATTGGATGACGGCATGAGCTCACTGTTGCCTACAATGCAGAGCGATATAATGCTAACTCACGGTAACAAGACGCTGATTATCGATGCAAAATATTACTCTCATGCAACACAAGTGCAGTACGGGAAACATACATTACACTCTCAAAACGTGTATCAGATCTTCACCTATGTTATGAACCAAGATGTCGGAAATACCGGTAATGTGGCAGGAATGCTACTGTACGCAAAGACCGAAGAGGATATAACACCGAATGCAGAGCAGTCTATTATGGGTCATAAAATATGTGCCAAAACGCTTGACCTGAATTGCGAATTCGGTAATATTGCGAATCAGCTGAAGAAAATTGCTTCAGACTACTTTGAATTGTGAGCTGATTGTGAGGAACCGAAGAATACGAGAAACGTAAGAATATAAGCGAGGTGTACCCATGGATATAGACTCAAAACTCAGACCCTTGTACCTGACCAAGATACTCAGAGAACGCACGGATGAGGACCACTACCTCACCACGTCGCAGCTCTGTGCCATTCTGAAGGAAGAATACGGCATGGAGACACACCGTACCACAATAAAGACCGATATCGAGATGCTACAGCAGGCAGGAATCGGCATACAGGCGGTGCGCTCCACACAGAATCAGTACAACTATATCGGCCGCGAGTTCGATATCGCCGAGCTGAAGCTTCTGATTGACGCAGTTGAGTCCTCCAAGTTCATCACAAAGAGCAAGAGCGAGCAGCTTGTCGCCAAGCTGACCTCATTTGCGGGTGCCTTCAAGGGGCTGGAGCTTAAGCGCAATCTCGCCGTTGACGGCAGAGTTAAGCAGGAAAACGAGCAGATTTTCTACATCGTCGATGCGATTAACGAGGCCATCAACACCCATAAGAAAATTCGCTTTCAGAAGGTCGAATATAATATCAAAAAAGAGCTTGTGCCGCATAACAACGGCGAGGTGTATACCTTTAGCCCATACTCTCTCATGAAC
>CAVAPG010000172.1:0-2080 GCA_963590435.1 bacterium | reverse complement strand
TGAACCATGTCAGGCGGGGAACCGAGCAGCATTAAGCGGTGCTTTTCGTGTGCCGTGAGGGTGCCGGTTCTGAGCCGGCTGCCGGCGTAACGGGCATATGTCAGTTTTCGAGGTTGGGTGTGCAGTCTTGTCAAGGGCCGCATTTTATTAAGCTAAGTATTATTGGATGGTTGCTATGTATCAGGCCTTATATCGAAAGTGGCGTCCCAAGACCTTTGACGAGGTCGTCGGGCAGCAGCATATAACCGAAACACTTAAAAATCAGATATTGACCGGACATACCTCGCATGCCTATCTTTTCATCGGCACACGCGGCACCGGCAAGACGACCTGCGCGAAAATTCTTGCAAAGGCGCTCAACTGCGAGCATCCCGTGAACGGCAATCCCTGCTGCAAATGCGCATCCTGCCTCGGAATCGAGGACGGCAGCATTATGGATGTTGTCGAGATGGACGCCGCATCGAATAACGGCGTGGATGATATCAGAAAAATCCGCGACGAGGCGGTTTTTGCACCGGTTCAGGTCAAAAAGCGCGTGTATATTATCGATGAGGCGCACATGCTGTCCCCCCAGGCGTTCAACGCATTCCTCAAAACTCTTGAGGAGCCGCCGGAGCATCTTGTTTTTATCCTCGCAACGACTGAGCTTAACAAAGTCCCCGCGACCATACTTTCGCGCTGCCAGAGGCACAGCTTCAAGCGCCTTGACAGAAGGCTTATTGCAGAGCATCTTGAGCATATCGCCAAGTGCGAAAGCTTCAATCTTGAGCCCTCCGCCGCGGAACTGATTGCCGCGCTTGCCGAAGGCGGCATGAGAGATGCCCTCTCCATGCTCGACCAGTGCTCGGGACAGAAGGATATAGATGTTGATGCCGTATATGCGGCGATGGGTCTTACGGGAAACCGCCGCACCGCTCAGATTCTGGACTATGCGGTGAAGGGCAAAACAGATGAAGCCCTCGGCATGTTTGACAGGCTCTGGCGCGACGGAAAAGACCCGTCCTCGCTTCTGCTTGAGCTGAATACGCTTCTGCGCGACTGCCTTATGATTTCGGTTTCGCCGAAGGCAGGCGCGGAGCTTATATCCGGCCGCTACAGCATAGACATACTCAACAGCTTCTGCAAGAGGCTTACAAAGGCGGAGATTATCTGCCGCATTAACACAGTATCGGATTACCTTGCTAAAATCCGCAGCTCGAAAAGCGCAAAGCTCACTGCCGAAATGTGCATAATCTCGCTGTGCGATCCGCTCCTGACGGAGGGACTCGAAGAGTTGCGCGCAAGAATTTCAAGGCTTGAAGAGGATATAAAGCATGCCCCTGTCCGTCGGGCAGAACCCGAAGACGAGGCGCCCGATGATGATGACGAAGAAGAGCTTCACTCGACGCTTGAGGATGTGCCGTTTGAGCCGGATGAGATGCCCGAGGCACGGCCGCAGTATAAACCCGAAGCCGAGGATGAGCTTGACCCTGCCGACTTTGCCGAATATCAGCCGGAGGATGATCTGCTTGAAAAGGCCTCGCCTGTGGAGCTCAACCCCGATGCTCCCGCGAGCGCCGCAGATGCCCCCGAGGATAACGAAAAGCTGTGGGCGGCAATAGTTGAAAAAGCAGACGATGCTCTCCCACGCGGCATCGCTCCGATGCTGATGAACACGGCGCAGACACGATGCACGGTCAGTTATGATACCCTCGCGCTTGAAATCGTACCAGGATTTTTATATAACATGATGAACAACCAGACGGTTCTCATGCGCCTGCGCGACGCGGCAAACGACATCACGGGGCGCAGCCTGAAGGTCACGCTCTCGGAGCTTCACGAGGACACCAGCAAGCCGAAGAGAGATATAGAAGAGCTCAGAAAGTTCAAGGAAACTCGTTTTATATAATTATTTATGCATAAATTTTAGGAGGAATAATAATATGGCAAAAGGCGGATTTCGCGGCGGTATGGGCGGCGGAAACATGATGAAGCAGGCCCAGAAAATGCAGGAAGAATTCATGAAAATGCAGCAGGAGCTTGAAAACCGTGAGTTTACTTCCACTGTCGGCGGCGGCGCAGTCAAGGCAACCATGCTCGG
>CAVAPG010000171.1:0-2090 GCA_963590435.1 bacterium | reverse complement strand
CGTGTAAACCATGGCTGGCTTGTCATGGATTTATACGACCATTATTATTATAGTATGCGAGGTGAAACATTAGTCCCCGTGGGCAGAGAATTCAAGCTTATCTATCACGATGAATACAGCAAGCACGACAGCATTACCGTCAGCGGTTCACAGTGGTATGACCACAAGAACCAGATTGGCGGCGGCCCGATCAAATTCATGCGTGAGCATTACGGGATGAACTTTCAGGAGGCAATGCAGGCTCTGCTCGGTCACTTAGCTCTGCCATTGTCACACGAAGTTCAGCCAGTTATGGCAAAAGAGAAAAAGGAATTCAGACTCCCCGAAGCCAATGACAATATGCACCGAGTCTATGCCTATCTTATCAAGCAAAGGTTCATTGCACCGGAGGTCATCACGCACTTTGCGAAGAAGAAACTGCTCTATGAGGACAAAAAGCACCACAATGCCGTATTCGTAGGTGTGGATGGAAAAGGAGTCCCAAGACAGGCGCACAAACGCTCCACAACCACATTCGGAAACAGCTTCCGGCAGACCATTGAGGGTTCGGATACCAAGTACAGCTTTGCCCATTTTGGCAGGAATAATATGCTGTTTGTTTTTGAAGCTCCCATCGATATGCTGTCATTTATTACGCTGTTCCCGAACAACTGGCAGAATAGCTCATATATCGCCATGAACGGTGTGTATGAAAGTGCTGTGCTGACTGCACTGGAAGAACATCCGAATCTGAAGCAAATCGTTATTTGTACGGACAACGATGAAGGCGGTATCGACGCAGCCCACAGGCTTTGGGATATCCTTAATGGACGAGGTTATGATCTGACAATTTACCCGCCCAACAACAAAGATTGGAACGAAGATTTAAAAGAACTGCACGGTGTGCCGTTTTTACCTGCCGTTCCCCACAAACGATTGGAGGAATATGAAAGGCAGGCAGAAAGCCTGCAGTATTATCGTGATATAAATGAAAAGGCACGATTGAGTTTGTTTAATCGTGCCTTGAGTTATTCTAATCTCTGGTTATCCTTAATTTATCATTTTCCTTACTTTTCCTCGGTTTCTTAGCAATCTTAGCTGCTTCTTTTTTGAGTTTAGCTCTTTCAAAATAACAGGTCTTTTCTTGTTTCGGAGCATTTTTCTTAGCTTCAATAGCAGCCTGATTCAGTTCATCGGTAAGAGTTTTCAAACGTTCTTCCTTTGCTGCAAGTTCATCCGCCTGCGAGAATGGCTCAGATACGATTTTCTTAGCTTCTGTGTTATCAACTCTTAGCTTAGCAAGATTGTTATTGACTTCATCAATTCTGCGGTCTACGTTGTACAGACAGCCTTCCAGTCTTCGAAGATTGTGAGCAAAGCTCTCTATCAGCTTTGTTGTATGAGGATAAGCACCGTTTATTGTGGCACTCATACCACCGCCCATAGCCGGACTGTGAACCGTTACATTCAGAGGGAATCCCTGAAATTCTCCCACCTTTACAGGCGTATCAGCCTTTGAAATGGCAAGTGCAGCATCTTCAAATGCTTTGGCTGCTTCTTTTCGGTCAGTAAACTCTGTTTCACCGATAGTGATTTTGAATATCGGCAGTTTGGTCTCCGCAACAATTGGAAGTGTCCTCAGATGTTCACGGTCAGCACGGAGATTATCAAGAGCAGTAATCAGTTTTTCTTCTTTTTCAGGGAATCTCTTGATTTTATCTTCCATTTCGTAAACCGTATTCTGATGTTCATTTGCAAGAACCTTCAGTTCTTTGACTTCGTTATCAAGCATGAGCTTCTCTTTGATGCGCTCATCGCCTGTGCATAGTGCCTTTATTTCGGAATATGTAAGAGCCTGCTGGTCCACATCTTCACATTTTCTTGCCGGTTCTTTTGAAGTCATAATCTGAGAGATAAACTTCTGCTTGTTTTCCAAAGTCTGATAGCTGTACGCATCAAACGTACCTTTGGTAACATAGCGATAAATCTCAACATTTTTATTTTCGTTACCCTGTCTGATGATTCTTCCTGCGCGCTGTTCCAGGTCAGCCGGTCTGTCGAGTAGGTCAGGGACATTACTGTCCCTTTCCCCTCTAAGAACCGTACGTGAG
>CAVAPG010000170.1:0-2116 GCA_963590435.1 bacterium | reverse complement strand
GCTGCATTGGCTGCGGCCTGTGCGAGAAAAAGTGCCCGGTGAATGCCATCCGAATAACGAACGGAAAACCCGTCTGGGTAAAGGATAAGTGCGTTATGTGCCTCGGATGCCTTCATCGCTGCCCCAAATTTGCCATACAGTACAGGAACAAAACGAAACATCACGGACAGTATAAAAAGGCTCTGTGTCAATAGTTGGGGTAGAGCAAAAAAATAAGTCTACAGCGCACATTTAGTTTAGAAGCGCAAAAAGGACTTCCGGTTGTCGGAAGTCCTTTAGTGCTATATGAGGTTATGCTTTATCTTTCTGGAATCTTGCGAGGAGATTTTCTGTGCTGCCGTCGAGAATCTTGATATAACGCTCTCTATCATGGTCATCGAGCGGAGGCATGCCCATATCGAACCACTGGGATATCCAGCCAATTGCGGCATTGACATAGAACTCGCAGACAAACTCAAGGTCAGACCACTCGATATTCTTCCCTTCGGCGCAGATAGCCGCGAAGCTGTGCACACAATAATGCAGGCGACCCTTGAAGTATCTGAGCAGATACAGACGGTTCTGCGAATTGAAGATATTCAAAACAAAGCTGCGGTTATCCTGAAGATACTGGAACCACTCAATCACGTTCTCGCGCCACTTATCGTACAGAATCTCATGAGGCAGGGCCTTGTTCGTATCCTCCTCGAAGACCCACTCAAGCAGATCATAAACATCGTCAAAATGATAATAGAACGTCTGACGGTTAACGCCGCATTCCTCAACCAGATCTTTAACTGTTATCTTATCGATTGGCTTTACTGCCAGCATTTTCTTCAAAGCATTGCCGAGGGCTTCTTTTGTCGAGCTTGCCATAAAATTACCTCTTTCCGTGTAAACACTTCTTAATATTTGCATTAACTATATCATACGTTCAGAAAAAAAGATAGATAAAAAATTATTTTTTTTGACAAAAAGCGCTTTTTGAACAAAAATATAACGCGGTTAACAGGCATTGAGCGCAGATATTGACGCATTGTGAATAATTAATTATAATGTAAGCATAAAATCTACCGCAAAGGAGAAACAGAGTTATGTCAACTGGAATAAGCAAAAGTATATCCAAGCCGAGGCTTTCCGTAAAGGCTCAGGCTGTTTACGCCGCGGCGGCAGTGGCATGTGCCGTTGCGCTTCCGCAAATTTTTCATATTCTCGGTGCAATGTCGGGGCTCGGCTCGGCTTTGGGCGAGACGTTTTTGCCTATGCATCTGCCGATTATACTCGTCGGACTGCTTGCAGGACCATATGCCGGTGCGATTGCCGGTGCGCTCAGTCCACTTATAAGCCATGCACTGTCGGGAATGCCGGGCGATGCTATTTTGCCGTTTATGATGATTGAGCTCTGCTCATACGGTCTGTTTGCCGGACTTCTGCGCAACGGCGGAATGCCCGCAATCGGCAAGGTGCTGACGGTTCAGATTGCCGGACGCGCTGTGAGAGCCGCTGCTATTATATTTGCCTTCTATGTCATCGGAAGCACAGCCGTGCCAGTTTCGATTATCTGGACGAGCATAAAGACCGGCATATGCGGCATCGTTCTGCAGTGGGCACTGCTCCCTCTTATAGTCTATCGCGTGGAGGGCAACGGCCGCAATGAGGGCTGACACCGCTAAAGCGCGTGAAATTTTAATGAGCGAAGGGCACACATGCGTGTTCTGCCGCGGAGATGAGATAATCAGCTCTGACGAAAAAGGGCTTCGGCCGCTTCTTGCAAGGCTTGAGAGCGGAGAGAGTCTGCATGGCCTGTGCGCGGCGGACAAGGTCGTTGGGAAAGCGCCGGCAATGCTGTATGCTCTGCTCGATATTACCGAGGTGTATGCTCCGGTGATGAGCCGTGAGGCGGCAAAGGTATTCGACGAGCACGGCATTGCGCACGAATGCGATCTGCTCACGGACGGCATATTGAATGCCGACAAAAGCGGCAGCTGTCCGATGGAGATTGCCGTCAAGGATGCCGAAACGCCGGAGGATGGCTTGAGGCAAATTAAGGCAGCAATAGCAGATATGCGCAGAAATCGGAAAAATTAATAAAATATAATAATATATGCAGTACAGACTTGAATTCGAAGTTCAAGTC
>CAVAPG010000169.1:0-2243 GCA_963590435.1 bacterium | reverse complement strand
TCGGTCAGCTTTGCTGCGCAGAGGAGGATTCATTTTGAATCGTCCGTCATTCTGCAGAAAACTATCGTCCATAAGCAGATAGTGCGGTGCTGTCTCGCAGCTGATATTAACACCTTCTCGCTTTGCACAGCGGATAAGTTCAGCGCTCTCTTTTGTGGAAATGTGGCACACATGATAACCGCAGCCTGTTTCGCGTGCAAGAGCAATATCGCGCTCAATTTGCCGCCATTCCGATTCAGAGCAAATCCCGCGATGTCCATTTATGCGGGCATATTCGCCGTCGTGGATATATCCTCCGTTCAAAAGTGAATTATCCTCGCAGTGTGCAACTATCAATTTATTGAGTTTTTTTGCTCTGCTCATGGCCTCTCGCATCATGTCAGCATTCTGTACTCCATGTCCGTCATCGGAAAATGCTACTACATGCGATGCAAGATCTTCAAACTCTGCCAGTTCCGTACCAAGTTCACCTTTTGTTATAGTGCCATAAGGCAGAATGCGTATCACAGAGTCTCGCTCAATAATCTCAAGCTCTTTTTTTAGATTTTCAATGCTGTCCGGACACGGCTTTAAATTCGGCATTGCACATACCGTGGTAAATCCTCCGTGTGCACACGCCCGACTTCCGGTATATATAGTCTCTTTATAAGAAAAACCCGGCTCTCGCAGATGAACATGAACATCTGTGAGACCGGGCAATATTACATATTCAGTTTTATCGGCAATACGGTTGAGAATGCCTCTCCATCTTTCATCGCAATTACAAATATCAAATGGCATATCGATTCCTCCCGCAAAAAAACTGCTCTCCATCAAAGAAAGCAGACAAAAGGGCACCGGCACAGCGAGCAACACGCTTTTTCACACCGGCAACAATATGCTATTCCTTGATGGCCTCACAGGACCAATTTAAAGCACCGTAATTCTATCATAAACTCATAACTGCGTCAACAATTTCTTCTGATTTTTTGAATGCGTTTTGTAGAGTTACAAGTAGATGTATGACTGAAGGAATGGAAAAAGGCGATTGAGTTCGCTAAAATCAAGTTATCGCACAATCAATAGCAAAAGAGTCCAATCGCCACGGATAACAAACATCCAAGCAATATAATCGTATATGCACTTATACCGTATTATCCGCGGAGTTCTGTCAAGGCGACGAGCAGACGTGCCATAACGGTTGCCGACTGGCCGCGTGTTGCAGTATCATTCGGTTTGAAATTTCCGTCTGTGTAGCCCTGAATTACGCCCATACCGGACATGACATTAACGGCTTCTTCATAGCATTCCGCAATACTCGCTGAATCATGAAATGAATTCTGTGATTTTGCGCCGGACAGCGTTGTTTCACTCACTCCAAGCTTTAAAAAACGGTAAGCAAATGTCGCCATTTGCGCACGGCTGATATTATCATTGGGTCTGAACGTATTATCATCAAAGCCTTTAATTATACCGGCTTTAACTCCCCAATTAACTGCCGACATATAAACATCAGCTATAGTTGAAGAATCCTTAAAACCAAGAACAGCGTTTTTGACTTCCGGGCGACCGCCCATGTTATAAAGCATCATAACAAATTGAACCCGTGTCACTTTGGAATCCGGTCTGAATGTTCCGTCACCGAATCCGTTTACTATGTCCGCCATATAACAGCTGATTATATAGTTGTGGTACCAACCTGATATATCCGAAAACGGTTCGGTTTCATCAGCAAGTACAAGCTGTGCATCGCCGAAACTGTTGCCAAGACCTATGTCAATATCTTTCCACTGGGCAATGGAGCCGGCATAATAAATATTCTCAAGTGCGTAGACATCATCAAATGCACCGTCGCCAATGCTGCGAATGCTGAGCGGTATTATGATTTCAGATATGAGACCGCATCCCGAAAATGCCGCCGTTCCGATTGAGGTAACGCCATTGTTAATCACAAGTTTGCGTATATCGGCGCGATCAGCATACCACGGTGCGTCTCCTTTCTCAAAATCAGCCATCAGGCCCGCTCCGGATACCGCGAGCACGCCATCATCCGACAAAGACCATGAAACTGCTTCGCCGCAGCTTCCATCTGCATAAGCTGCAATGGGGATAATAGCACAAATTAATGCGATCATAGCAAGGATAGCAATCGTCTTCTTCACGGTATTCATCTCCTCGTTTCTTCTATATGTACAAGTATATTATACAAAATCATACATTTCAAGAAGAATTAATAACCATACCTTTTTCGCTTAGCTATAAGA
>CAVAPG010000168.1:0-2250 GCA_963590435.1 bacterium | reverse complement strand
TAAAGCTGTGGGCTGGTAAAGATATATTTATCGATGTTCAAGGCAAAGATTACAAAACGGTGAGGTTGGGCACGAAATATATAAGCTCCCCGATATTGCAGATGTGGAGCCTTTACATATGGAAGAATTGCAAAATCAGGGAGGAAAATTTATTATTTAGTTTTGGCAAACAGTGCCGCACCATGATTGAAAAGCAGCACGCCGACGAGGGTTATTCCGCCGCCGCAGAGAGTTGCGGCATTTGGCATCTCACCAAGAATGACTATGCCGAGAAGACTTGTGAAAAACAGCGTCAGGACGGTGTAATTACTGACCTGCGACGTGCGCTCTGCCTTTGAAAATGCAACTGACCACGACACGTAGGCTATATCTGCGGACGCCTTGGGTTACGACAATCCGCAGGGGCGCCCGGAGCTGCGCAATGCGGTGTGCGCCTATCTGCAGAGAACGCAGGGCTTGTCATGCAGCCCGGAACAGATAGTCATAACAAGCGGAGCAAAGCAGGCTATCTCCTTTGCCGCCGAATATCTGCTCTCGGGAAACCGCGAGGTCTGGATTGAAGATCCGACCCCTGCCCTGCTCTTTCAGATGCTGCAGCGCCAAACGAATAACATCAAGTCGTTTCCTGTTGACTGCCACGGTCTTGATCCGTCTGCCTTCCCCATAAACGGGCGGCCGAAGCTCATAATATGCTCTCCGTCGCGCCAGTTTCCCACCGGGGCCATTATGTCCACGCCAAGGCGATTGGCTCTTGCTGAGTTTGCCGAGCAAGCAGGCGCGTATATTCTTGAGGATAACTTTGAGAGTGAATTTAATTATGACGGCCCGCCCTCTTCATCACTGTATGAGCTCGCGCCTGAGCGTGTTATCTCAGTTGGCACATTCAGCAAAGTGATGTATCCCTCTGTGCGTCTCGGTTACATGGTCGTGCCACCGGAGCTATTGAATGCGTTATGTAAACTTAAACGTTTGTCTGATCACCATTCAAACTCGGTTTATCAGCTTGCACTCGCCTCATTCATTGCAGACTGGACACTCGAAAAGCACATTCGCCGCATGAAGCGCGAATATCGCAGCAGGCGGGACTTTCTGTGTGACTGTCTGATCCGGCTTTTCGGAGACAGCGTACAGATTTACGGCGGAGAGGGCGGCATGAATCTCGTTGCTGAGTTCGACAACGTACGTTTTACGAAGGAACTCACGCACGAACTCATACAAAGCGGTGTCTATGCGGCTTCGGTCGAATCGCAGGCCGTGCGAAAGGGGCAGCATGAAAATGAGCTCATCCTTCGTTATTCCGGTCTTACAAAGGATGAGCTGCAGTTCGGCGTCGAGCGTCTGTATTCTGTTATTTCAAGATATTCCGTCTCTGAAGAATAGTCCATAAAAAGCCCGGATGACTTCGCTTATCCTGCAGAGAGGCAAAATCAAATAATCAACTCTGCTGAGCAGCGCTGCAAAACTTCATCTGCGGCGCTGCATTTATTTCGCGTAATAGCTTTTTACGGAAATGATAAGGCCTGCCAGCATTTCGACTATTGACAATCCCAGCAAAAAGCCCGAGATGAAATCTCTCACATCAGAGCCTTCTATGGTTGCGGACAATGCGTTGCTTGCAATGCCGAGAATAATCAGCATAAAACCGCAAAGGATCCGCCTTTGACGCTCCAATTCCTGCGTGCGTCGAAGCAGGTCAAGAATCTGCGCCTCGTCATGGGCCCGTACACCGTCCTCCGTAGCCGCGTCATTGCCGTCCATCAGCTCCGCAATTGTCACGTGGAGCGCTTCGCAGAGCTTTTGAATGATACTGTAATCCGGCATGCTTTTTCCGTTTTCCCATTTTGAAACAGTCTTATTCGATACGCCGAGCATATCCGCCAGCTGCTCCTGAGTAAGATTTAATGCTCTGCGCTTTTGTGCGATGTAATTTCCTATAGCTACCTGGTTCATTTGAAATGTCTCCTGTTCCCTCGGATGCTGAAATTATATCGCCGTATCGGAAAATTGTCCATCTCCTGTGAGTAGAATTTGCGGGGAATGTGGGGATGCAAGCTGTTTGAGTTGCTAAAGAGCCTTATGCCTTTATGCCGTTTTTCCACCTGCTTACTTTTCGAGTCTCAAACAAGTCAGCTACATACCATTTTCCTATTGTCTCCAGCGTAATTAGCAATACAACGTACATTTTTATCTGATATTCACGGCGCTTCAACGTATACAATCGCGCTTGGGCGGAATGCGGAGATAATGCGT
>CAVAPG010000167.1:0-2251 GCA_963590435.1 bacterium | reverse complement strand
TTTATAATTGCTCCCGAATATGGAAGACTTGCAGTCTTGACCGCATTTGAATTTTCATGTATTATTGATACCGATGGAGGGATGAATTATGCCTTGGTATATGTATGTAGCTTTTATTTTTCTCGGAATTCTGGCGTATTACGCAATAGTTGAAATTAAGACGAAGAAGGCTGTAAAGGCAAAAAAATCTGCCGAGCGAAAAGCAGCGAAAGATGCGGCCAAAAAATCTAAGTCTGCCAAGAAAAAATCCAAGTCTCGAAAGTAAGCAAAAAAATTACTCAAAAAACTTTTATAAAAAACATTGACAAAGCGAAAAAAATCTGTTATATTAGCTAAGCCGTGGCCGAGTGGTTCAGTCGGTTAGAACGCCGGCCTGTCACGCCGGAGGTCGAGGGTTCAAGTCCCTTCTCGGTCGCCACCGATGCCCCTTGAAAAAGGGGCATCAACTTTGCTGCTGTAGCTCAGTAGGTAGAGCGCATCCTTGGTAAGGATGAGGTCGGCAGTTCGAATCTGCCCAGCAGCTCCAGCAAGAAACCCTGTAATCTCTAGATTACAGGGTTTCTTGTTTGTCTTATATAAGGATTCAGCGTAAAGCAGTTGTCATTCCGTCAGTACCCAGCAGTCGGTCGACGGTGCCGTGCCGGAGCAGATAGGAACAACGCGCATGCCGGCCTGACCAAGCTCTATATAATCCGATGCAGTCGTGACTATATCGGCAGCCGAGTCGGAATCACATGAGTAATAAACCCGGTCAAAGACTTTAAAAAGAATTTCCGCACTCTGTCCGGTAACATTGTCAGTCCCGCTTTGCATTGCGGTTTGACTCGTGATCTGCACGGACATTTTCGTTGACGAGCTTCGCATCGAGCGTGTTATGTTTATGCCGAAGCCGGATATTGCAGTGAGCGCAGTGGGTTTTACGGCAGAAGATGATGAAAACGAAAACTCAATGCCGCTTGCCTCGGGAAGCCGCATTCCGGTCAAAACAATCTCATCCACGCCCATTTTTGAAAGCTCACTGCAAAGCGCGGAGATATAACTTTTGACGGTTGCATTTGTCGGGTCGACCCATGCACCGTTTGAATCGGAATAGGCAACGCCCTGGTCGGTTTTAAGCGCAAGCTGAGAATATCGTGAAGCAAGGGTGTTGTCTACAAAGCAGCACATGCGCACCGCAACATATTTGCCGTCTTCTTTGAGCGAGGATACTATCGATTCCAAATCTACAGAACCGGAGGTTCCGTAGCCTTTTGCAACATCGGTTTGCGAATCCCACACAAGCATGCCGGTTACGGTTTTTATGTCGAGAAGGACGCCTGTTGAATCTGTGGCTTTGCTCAGATACGATTCGACCCCGGATGCCGTAACGGACGAAGCCGGGACATATACGAGTTTAACTGCACTCAGATTTTCGCCTGCGGTGGCCTTGATGTTGGAATAATCGGCCTGACCTATCTCAAGCTCGGCATCGACAGGCTCAAAGCTCTGCTGAACGACCTGACCGTCTTCTGATGACTGAACAGACGTGCTTTCACCGTCCTCAAGGAACGGTATCTCAAGATGCAGTCCGTCGTTTGTGACCACTATATATTTCTGCAATCCGTAGAAGAGCAAAATCGCAAAGGCAACAACGGCCAGTATTATAATGGTTGTTATCAATGCCGGCGCGGTTTTTTTTCGCTTTCCGCGGTAGAATTCAGAATTGTTTGCCAATTATATCAGTCCTCAATCTGCTTTATGCGGCGCACATGTCTTTCGTCGCCGGAAAAAGGTGTGTCCAGAAATGTGTCTACAATCTTCAGCGCAAGTCCCGAGCCTACGACTCTAGCGCCCATAGCGAGAATGTTTGCGTCATTATGCAGTCTGGTCATTTCGGCAGAGAAGCAGTCTCCGCACAATGCGGCGCGTATTCCTTTTACTTTATTTGCGGTTATGGATATTCCTATACCTGTGCCGCAGATTATAATGCCTCTCTCGCATTTGCCATCGGCAACGGCATGTGCAACTGCCTTCCCGTAAACGGGATAGTCGCAGCTGGCATCGGAATATGTGCCGTAATCTTCATACTCAAGACCGCGCTCTTCAAGATGCTTGATGACTTCCTGCTTGAGCGCCCAGCCGCCGTGGTCAGAACCTAATGCAATCATTTCTTAAACCTCCGAAAAGTTACTGTTTTCACCGTTATTATCGCACCAAACCTCGATAATTACAAGTTAATTATCAAAACGGCCAGTTTGGAAGCCATTTAAGC
>CAVAPG010000166.1:0-2269 GCA_963590435.1 bacterium | reverse complement strand
TAACTGCATTGTCCTTAAGGGCACGCTTGACAGCTGGCAGGATGTCGTATCTGCCGGTATGACGGCTGCAACGCCGCATTCGGATATCCATGTTGTAAACGATATTGTGTGTTCGACTGCAAAAGACGAGAAAATGCACATGCCGAGCATTGAGAATAAAACCCTTGACGGCGATAAGCCGGATGTGCTCATCATCGGAGGCGGTATTTCGGGCTGCTCGATTGCACGCGAACTGTCGCGCTATAAGCTTAATGTCCTGCTCATAGAAAAAGAAGCCGATTTCGCGCTTGGGGCCTCCGGACGAAATGACGGTGAGGTACACCCCGGTGTTGACCTTTCAAGGGGCTCGCTTAAGCACAAGTATATAAGGCGCGCAAATCATATGTATGAAGATATCTGCCGTGAACTTGATGTTCCGTTTAAACGCACAGGGCAATATGCCTGCTTTACGCATAAGAGCTGGCGCCCGTTTATAAGCCTGTATGCTTTCTGGCGCAGGCATGTTGATGGGATTGAAGACACAAGGATTGTTTCCGGTGATGATATACGGAAAACCGAACCGAAAATATCTGAAGATGTAGCATTTGCATTGTCCAATCCGTCCTCCGGCAGCGTAAGTCCGTATAATCTTGTTATAGCGTATGCTGAAAATGCCGTAAAAAACGGTGTTAGAGTATCCCTTAATACAGCAGTTACGAGTATGGATATCAAAAACGACGTAATAACTGCTGCGCACACGAACCGCGGTACTATATATCCGCGTGAGGTAATCAACTGTGCTGGTGTCTATTCGGATATTGTCGCAAAAATGGCCGGTGACAGATTTTTCAGCATTCATCCGCGCCGAGGGACTAACTCCATCCTCGACAAAAAGACGGGCGCGTCTTTTAATACCATAGCATCCGTTGTCGGAGCAAAAACTCCGGGTCATACGCATACAAAGGGCGGGGGTATACTCCACACAGCGCATGATAATCTGCTTGTCGGTCCGGATGCGGTTGAAACTTTCGAACGCGAGAATACGGCCACAAGTGCTGAAAGTATCGAGCGCGTTTTTGCAAAACAGAAAATTACGATGCCGACGCTTAGTGAGCGGGATATTATTACGTATTTTACTGGCGTGCGCGCTCCGACATATGAAGAGGATTTTATTATTGAACCGGGTAGAAAAACCAAAAATATCTACCATGTTGCGGGCATTCAGTCACCGGGCTTAACAACGGCTCCGGCTGTCGCCCAAGATGTTGCTGCCTATATTGCGGAGCTTTTCAAAGCAGAGAAAAACGAAAAATTCAATCCGATACGCAAGGCTCCGCCGCGCCTTGCCGAAATGAGTGACGCCGAGCGTGCGGAACTTATCAAGAGAAACCCCGATTACGGCATCATTGTGTGCCGCTGCGAAGAAGTCAGCCGCGGCGAGATAATCGATGCACTCAACAGTCCGGTCTGTGTGCCGACAGTAGACGGCGTTAAGAAGCGCGTAAGACCGGGAATGGGCAGGTGTCAGGGTGGATTTTGTTCACCGCTTGTGACGAAAATAATAGCGGAGTATCTTAATGTTCCTCTTACGGAAGTTCGAAAAAGCTCTGATGAATCAACAATTGTTTTTGAAAGCAAAAAAGGAGGCCGAGACAGTGCTTGATTACGATGTAGTAGTCGTAGGCGGAGGTCCTGCCGGCCTTGCTGCCGCATTGTCGGCAAACGAAAACGGAGCCAAGGTACTTGTTATTGAACGCGAGGAACGCTTGGGTGGCATGCTTAAGCAGTGTATCCACGATGGATTCGGATTGCGGACATTCGGCGAACGCCTTACGGGTCCTGAGTATGTTGAACGCTTTATGGACCGTGTAGCGCAGTCGGATATAGATGTAAAATGCAATACATTCGTTACGCGTGCAGAGAAAAACGATTCGGGCTTTGCAATAACCATAGTGTCAAGCTGCGGCTTGTGTACGATTACGGGAAAAAGTCTTGTCCTTGCGACGGGGTGCCGTGAAAGAAGCGCAAAGCAGGTCTTTATACACGGAACCCGTCCCGCCGGCGTGTTTACTGCCGGAACGGCACAGCATTTTACTAACCGCCTCGGAGTCATGCCAACGAAAAAATGCGTTATTCTCGGGTCGGGAGATATCGGTCTTATCATGGCTCGCCGCCTGACCCTGGAGGGAGCTGAGGTTCTCGGCGTATATGAGATAAACCCCACTCCGTCGGGACTTACGCGTAATGTTTATCAGTGCCTCAACGATTATAATATACCTCTGTATCTTAG
>CAVAPG010000165.1:0-2305 GCA_963590435.1 bacterium | reverse complement strand
CTTTCATGGTGCGCGAAACGGTGTAATTATATTCCGCATCAGCGTTTCCGGTACCGAACAGAGGCAAGCGCAATGACTCATCCAATCTCAAATATGTCATTGAGAAAATTGCGGAGATCAAGGGAATGGCTGTTGCAGAGGTCGAGCAGATAACTTTTGAAAACGGTAGACGCCTGTATGGAATAGGAGATGTGTGATGTACAATCCGAAGATTATATTAAACGGCGCTCCCAATGCGCGCGATCTGGGCGGCATTGAAACAGCCGACGGGCGAGAGGTGAAGTACGGACGCCTTATCAGAAGCGGCATGCTCTCGCGCCTCGATGACAGCGATATAAGCTATCTCAAAGAAGCCGGACTGCGCACGGTTGTCGATTTCCGCACGGCTGCCGAGCGTGTTCAGAAGCCGGACCGCCTGCCGGAGTGTACGGAATATATAGTCTGCCCAATGCTTGAGGACAAGGTCGAAGGCATAACCCGCGACAAGCCCGAAACCGAAGACGAAGAGGCACAGCGCTGCGTCAAAATGGCGCAAGGGCTAATGGCGCGCAACCCTGACGGCGAGGTTCAGATGCGCTCGCTGTATCCCATTCTGGTAACGGCAGAACACTCTGTCAGCCACTACAGACAGTTTTTCGAGATACTCCTTCGCCATGAGGAGGGTGCGCTTTTATATCACTGCACAATGGGAAAGGATAGAGTCGGCACGGCAACGGCGCTTATTCTTTCGGCCCTTGGTGTACCTCGGGAAAGCATAATGGAAGATTATCTGATTACGGGCATCCGCTGTGCTCCCGGAACGGAGAGACTTCTGAGCAACTGCAGAAGCTACACAGATGATGCGGCAGTGCTGGAGTTTATTCGAATTCTGGATACTGTGCAAGAAAATTTTCTCGGCGCGGCATTTGATGCCATTGACGAAAATTACGGCGGCATGGATAATTTCCTGAGAGAGTATATGGCTCTTGATGAGGCAAAGCTTGCCCGTCTGCGTGAGCTGTATCTTGACTGATGCGCCGTATATTTAAATACTGAACCGGGATTAATTATTTAAAACAAGCAAAATACACAATAGCCGACCTTAAACTGACGATTTTTTGGCATTTATTTGGCTATATCGAAATGTTGATTTTTATGTGCAGTATATGATAAACTAAACTCAAACAGCAAATAATGTTTCCACGCTGAAATTAAATTAATGGAGGAACATAAAATGATCAAAATTGCAATCAATGGTTTTGGCCGTATCGGCCGTCTGGCGTTCAGAGCCGGCATCGTCGCCGACGATATCGAGATCGTTGCAATAAACGCTCCCGACAAGACCCCCGCCCAGCTGGCATACACGGGTAAGTACGACTCCGTGCACGGACGTTTTCAGGGAACCGTTGACTATGACGATAATTCCATCACCGTTAACGGCAAGCGCGTCGCCGTTGTCGGCAACCGCAACCCGGCAGAGCTGCCCTGGGGCGAGATGGGCGTAGAGTACGTTCTCGAATGCACCGGCGCATTCCTCACCACCGAAAAGGCACAGGCTCATATCGATGCCGGCGCGCAGGTCGTTGTCCTGTCCGGTCCGTCCAAGGACGACACACCGATGTTCGTCTGCGGCGTAAACCTCGATAAATACACCCCCGACATCAAGGTCGTTTCCAATGCATCCTGCACAACAAACTGCCTGGCACCTCTCGCCAAGGTAATCAACGATAACTTCGGCATCGTAGAAGGCCTCATGACCACTGTCCACGCCGACACGGCAACTCAGGAAGTCGTTGACGGATTCTCCAAGAAGAACTGGCGTCTCGGCCGCGGCGTTCACGGCAATATCATCCCCACCAGCACCGGTGCAGCAAAGGCAGTCGGCAAGGTTATCCCCGAACTCAAGGGCAAGCTGACCGGCACATCCATGCGTATCCCCAGTGCAGATGTTTCCATCGTTGACCTGACCTGCCGCCTCGAGAAGGGCGCAACCTATGATGAGATCTGCGCAGCAGTAAAGGCAGCAAGCGAAGGCCCGATGAAGGGTGTTATCGAGTACTGCGAGGACGAGGTCGTCTCCTCCGACTTCATCACCGATCCTCACACCAGCATCTTTGATGCAAAGGCCGGCCTTGCACTTAACGATAATTTCGTAAAGCTCATGGCATGGTACGATAACGAGTGGGGCTTCTCAAATAAGATGCTCGATCTCACTCGTCATATCGACAAGGTTCGCAAGGCATAAGAAAATTCAGAATATCAAAAATCCGCAGATGAAAATCTGCGGATTTTTCTGGCTCTGTGTCAATAGTTGGGGTAGAGCAAA
>CAVAPG010000164.1:0-2377 GCA_963590435.1 bacterium | reverse complement strand
GGCAGCGGAGCTGGGCTTTGCAGTCTGCAATACAGCGGCAGAGGATTTTGAAGCAAAGGCTGTAAACTATTTCGGCACGGCTTCGTCCTTAAATGGAATAGCCGCAGACATTGACTGCTGGCTGGATGCCGCCGGAGCGGAGAGTATTCTGGACGATTTTCTGCGGCTCGGTAAAATCGAGAGCCGCTTTGTCTCCGTTGCGGTCAACAACAAGCCCCGCACCATCGACTTGCTCCACATGACCTATGCCCAGCAGAGCATCATCGGCTCCGGTGGCTATATGCCGGAGGATGTGCGGGATGTGCAGGCGATCATGGCAAACGGCAAGTGGAACTTGGAGCGCATCATCACCCATGAGTTTCCGCTGAATGAATTGGAACAGGCAATCCGCACGGCAGGCGATGTTGACCATGCCGGAAATGTTGTCGTGAAAATGAAAGTATAATATCTGTGCGAAAGCATTCCGTTTGCTGAATTGAATAACATATACATAGCCGCTTGGTTTTCATTTGAGAATCGAGCGGCTTTTTCTATTTTCGGAGGCGATGAAAAACATGATTGTAAAAACAAAGCGAAAACATAAAACTACAGAAAGGAACGGTCTATATGGACAAAAACAAAATCAAGCAGCTTGCCGACTATGCCGTTCGGCAGTGCTGTGAAAATTCCGATAACTGTTATTGGTCGGTTTCCTATGACGAGCTGCACCACCACTTCGGTGCAGAGGTTACCGACAGCAATGAAAACGGAAAACTGCTCGAAGAAGAATTACGGCAGAGAGAGGAAATCAACGAACTCATTATGACCGAGGACGCCATCGAAATGACTTGCCATCTGAGATATTGCCCACAGTGTCAGAGCAACCCGGTGAGCCTGTTCTCTGTCCTCGGCTGTAACCTCTACGACGACCACGAAACCGAACACAACCATGAGCCTGCGAACGAATCCTCCGACGAGGACGAAACGCAGGCTCTGTCTATGTAAAGGAGAATGCCTATGGTTATAAAAGCAGACTTAAAGTGTAAACAAACGGATTTCAATCTGCCTCTGTGTCAGATTGAAAAAGTAGTAAAACTGACGCCTTCTGAATATACCGAATTCGTTTCCAATCCTCTTGGATACTATGATTTTCTCCGAGAGTTTAATGCTGAGAAACATGAGTATTCACCCGACGGTATACCGTGCCTGCTGCTCATAAGAGAAGGATATAAAGACGGCTTTATCATTGACACAGAGGGTTATGACTACGCTCGATACACCGCCCATATTCCTAACGCCAAACAGCTTGCTATCGCTGTTCAGTATCCGAGCCTTGAAAACGCTGTGCGCGAAACCGCAATAACGGCAGACCGTATAGTTCGAGAAGCAATCGATTGTAGTAATAAAAAATACAGCATCAATACCGATGAATTACGAAACAAGTTTAGAGGTGCAGGATTCAGCGAGGAATTGATGTATGCAGCACTGAAAGACAGACCGGAAATTGAAAGCGTTGATTTCGATGGTGGCTATATACTCTGCACTGTAAAAGATGAATATATACAGCAGGCTGATTCACGCCGAACACTGACGCAGGAAGAAGCGGATGTCATGCTTGCCAAGCACACCTTATGGCTTAACGATGCAGGTGGTATACAGGCTGATTTTTCCAACTGTTTTGTGCAGGGACTAAACCTTGCGCATAAAAACATGATGAATGTTGCTATGGATAACGCGAGGTTTGCGAACACTGACCTGCGAGGCGCGGAACTCAATTTTTCCGTTGTTAATGACACGCGGTTTGAAAACTGTAACCTCGAAGATGTCACCGCCGAAGAATGCGAATTCAAGAACACGGTATTTTCAGGGTGCAAGATGTCGGGCGGTGTTTATACTCACAGCGATTTAAGTAATGCCGTAATAATTGAATGCAATATGGAACACGGCAGTTTTCAAAACTGTTGTACTGACGGCACGAACTTCTATGGCCTTGACGATTACGCGGAAATCAATATGCGCGGATGTAATTCAGACCGTGAGGATTGGCGGCGAGACGGCTTTGATCCCGAGCTGATTATGTAACAGAAAGGAAAGCACAATATGAAAAAGACAACCTTCAATATCTCATTTGACGAAGACAAGGCATCCGCCCTTGTCCTTTATCTTTCGCAGAAAGGTACTTCTGCCGAAGCAGAACTCGAAAAAGCGCTCGACACACTTTATAGCAAAACCGTGCCTGCCGGTGTTCGTGATTTCATCGATATGAAATCCGGCAACGCTTCTCCCTCTGCCGTGCCGAAGCCGAAAAAGCCGAGGCCACCCAAAACAGAACATGCGGAAGTCAGTGAGGTAATCGCCAATGAGTGGTATTGACATTAAACTGTACCTTAACAAATAT
>CAVAPG010000163.1:0-2564 GCA_963590435.1 bacterium | reverse complement strand
TTGGTGACCTTCTTGTCGGTTATGAGAATGAGAGCATCTTCGAGGACTGCTTCCATCTTCTCGGTATCCGTTGCCATGTAGGGGCTGAGGTAGCCGCGGTCAAACTGCATGCCTTCAACGACTTCGCTGTAGGTATCGGCTGTCTTGGACTCTTCGATTGTGATAACGCCGTTCTGGGAAACCTTCTCCATTGCTTCCGCAATCAGAGATCCGATAACCTCATCGCCGCTGGAGATAGCACCGACGCGGGCTATATCGCCGCTGCCGGATACGGGCTGGGAGTTTGCGCGGATTGCTTCAACTGCCGCGTCTGTTGCCTTCTTCATGCCGCGCTTCATCGTCATGGGATTTGCGCCTGCAGCGAGGTTCTTAAGGCCTTCGTTTATCATTGCCTGAGCAAGAACGGTCGCACTTGTTGTGCCGTCGCCGGCGACATCGTTTGTCTTTGTGGAAACTTCCTTGATAAGCTGTGCACCCATGTTCTCAAACGGGTCCTCAAGCTCAATTTCCTTTGCGATGGTCACGCCGTCATTGGTGATCAGCGGAGCACCGAATTTCTTATCGAGAACAACATTGCGGCCCTTGGGTCCGAGTGTGATTTTAACTGTATCTGCAAGCTGGTTCACGCCGCGCTCTATTGCCTTGCGTGCCTCTTCGCCGAAAATAATCTGTTTTGCCATGATATAAGCGCCTCCTTATTCAACTATAGCGAGAATATCGCTCTGACGTACGATGGTGTAATCGGTCTCATCGAGCTTAATCTTGCTGCCGCTGTACTTGCCGACGAGAACCTTTTCGCCGACCTTGACTTCCATCTTGACTTCATTGCCGTCAACTACGCCTCCGGGACCAACCTCAACGACTTCATATATCTCCGGCTTTTCCTGCGCGGATGCTGCAAGGAAGATGCCGCTCTGGGTCTTTTCCTCGGCTTTGGACTGCACGAGAACTACTCTGTCTGCCAATGGCTTGAGTTTCATTATATGTACCTCCAATTGAATAATATACGAAATTAAAAATTCGACCGAGTTAGCACTCATTAGCCTTGAGTGCTAACTCGGTTATTATAATAACACATATTTTTCAGATTTCAAGTACCTGAAGCGAAAAAGTTGCAAAAATTTTTATATATTTTTTTGCACGAGTTTATTATTTCAGATACATGAATAAATCGCACTTGATCATACCGTTGTACAGCTTGCGCTTTTTGTCGGCGTTTTTCCCGAATGTGCGTTCAAACTCGGTGTGCGAGGAGAGAAGATAGAGCTTCCAGTTTTCCGTATTGCGCCATGCCTGGCCGAAGAGCCTGTAAAGCTGCTCTGCCTCCTGTTTTTCCATAATACGCTCGCCATAAGGCGGATTTGTTACTATAATTCCGTTTTGCGTACTGCGGTCAAACTTCGTTGCATCGGCTTTTTCGAAACGGACAATATCGGCTACTCCGGCACGCTCTGCATTTTCGCGGGCGATATTCAGCGCATTAGGGTCGATATCCGCACCTATTATATTATAGTTGCCGTTAAATTCGCGGGAGCTCGCCTCGTCCCGTTCAAGCTGCCAGACGGTTCTATCCAGAGTTCTCCAGCGCATGGCGGAAAAATCGCGGTGAAGTCCGGGAGCCCTGTTTTTTGCGATAAGCGCGGCCTCTATCGGTATCGTTCCACTGCCGCAGAACGGGTCGCAGAAATCCTCCCTGCCGCGATAGCGTGAAAGGCTTACCATTGCCGCTGCCATAGTCTCCTTTAGCGGAGCGGCATTATGCGCCGGACGGTAGCCGCGTTTGTGCAGGCCCTCGCCGGACGTGTCAATGCATAGAGATGCCACGTCTTTCATTATGGAAAACTGGATCTGATACGTCTCTGCGGTTTCGGCAAACCATTCGATGCCGTAGACGCTTTTGAGCCGCTCGACTATCGCCTTTTTTATTATCTTCTGGCAGTCGGACACGGAAAAGAGCTTCGAATTGAGGCTGTAGCCCTTGACGGGGAATGCCGCGTCCTTCGGGATAAGCATCTCCCACGGCAGTGCCTTGGTACGCTCGAAAAGTTCATCAAACGTCTCTGCTCTGAAGCGGCCGAGCTCGAGCAGGACACGCTCGCCTATGCGCAGATTTATGTTCGCCCGGGCTATCTCCTTTGCTCCGCCCGTGAAATAAACTCTGCCGTTTTCGTTTTGAACATTCTGTATTTTCATACGCCGCAGCTCATCTGCAATCGGGCCTTCAAGGCCGAGCAGACAGGGCACGCACAGCTTAAACTCACTCATATGCATTCTCCGATTTTGCTTTCCTGAAATTTTTCTTTTTAATCATACTTCATAGTTTTGCACTTGTAAAGAAGCATTTATTCTTTATATGCAGATATATTAACAAATTTAACAGCATCTTAACTGCTTTTTGTTGAACATGCTAAATTATAATATTAAAAATGACGAAAAAACACTTGATTTTCACAACGACAGGATATATACTCTTAACATCATTGAGGTTTTTTTAACGATTTTCATCGTTTATTAACAGTTCTGATTATTATTTTTCCGGGAGAGGGTGCGGATATGACAAGAAA
>CAVAPG010000162.1:0-2608 GCA_963590435.1 bacterium | reverse complement strand
GTGTGCAGCATGAACGATCTCAGCAGTACCGATGGAAGCGAGGTCGCCGTCGCCCTGGTATGTAAATACGAGGGTATCCTTGCCGACAACGCGCTTTGCGCCGGTTGCAACTGCAGGTGCACGGCCGTGAGCGGCTTCGTACATATCGCAGTTAAAGTAATCATATGCAAATACGGAGCAGCCGACAGGTGCTACGCCGATGACCTTACCTTCTTCGATAACGCCTTCCTTTTCGAGCTCCTCAATGGACTCTGCTACCAGGCGATGGATTATGCCGTGGTTGCAGCCGGGGCAGTAATGGAAAGTCTTGTCGGTAAGGAGTTTAGTTCTCTCAAATACTACGGACATTTATTTACCCTCCTTCATGCTCTTGATCTTTGCAATGATCTCATCGGTGGTGGGCATCTGTGAGCCGAGGTGACCGAAGAAATCAATGGGCTTTGCACCGTTGATTGCAATCTTAACGTCTTCGAGCATCTGGCCTTCGTTCAGCTCTACATCGAGAACTGCCTTTACGCCTTCTGCGTTAGCTGCTTCTGCAACAGCCTCATACGGGAACGGCCATACGGTGATGGGACGTACCAGACCGACGTTGATGCCTTCTGTCTTAAGCTGATCAATAGCGGACTTAGCAATACGAGCAACAGTGCCGAATGCTGTGATAACAAACTCTGCACCCTCGAGATTGTAGTTTTCCCACATTTTCTCGTTCTTGGTGACTTCAGCGTACATTGCCTGGAGTTCTGCATTGTGTACAGACAGAGACTCGGTATCAATGTAAATGGAGTTGATGACGCCGCGCTTTGCAGGATCATCGCCGGGCTTCCAGCCGGTGCAAGCCCAAGGCTTCTTCTCGGGATCAATCTTGAAATCGACCATTTCGGGCATCTCGACAGGCTCCATCATCTGAGCGATGATACCGTCAGCGATGAACAGAACAGGGATGCGATACTGCTCAGCCTTGTCGTATGCGAACATCATGATGTCAACAGCTTCCTGAACAGAAGAAGGTGCGTAGGTCAGCAGATGATAGTCGCCGTTGCCGCCGCCCTTTACAGCCTGGAAGTAGTCACCCTGGGAAGCCTGAATGTTGCCGAGGCCGGGGCCGCCGCGCATTACGTTCAGGATAACGCAGGGAAGCATTGCGCCTGCGCAGTAGGATATACCTTCCTGCTTCAGGGATATACCAGGGCTGGAGGAGGAAGTGATTGCACGTGCGCCGGTGCCGGCTGCGCCGTAAATCATGTTGATTGCTGCAACTTCGGACTCAGCCTGCAGGAAGCAGCCGTTTACGTCCGGATCAAACATACGTGCAGACATGTATTCAGGAATCTCAGTCTGCGGGGTGATGGGATAGCCGAAGAAATAACGAGCGCCGGCTCTGATGGCTGCCTCTGCAATAGCTTCGCTACCCTTCATAAGAGTTTTTGCCATTATAGTTTCCTCCTTAATCCTTCTCGATGTGGATTACCACGTCGGGGCAAGTGCGTGCGCAGGATGCGCAGCCAATGCACTCTTCAGGTTTTACAACCTCTGCCGGGTGATAGCCTTTTGCGTTGATTTTTGACTTGGAAAGTTCAATGCAACCCTTGGGGCAAGCTCTGGCGCACAGACCGCAGCCCTTGCACAGGTCCTCATTGATGGTTACCTTTACCATTTTGCTACCTCTTTTCTTTATTTTTTGCTTTTTGCTATTTATAAATAACCGCCGAAGCGGGGTCGCGCGAATCAATGCTTAAAGTTTTTCTGCGGGTCAACTGTGTGAAGGCCGTATTTAATATACGAATCCCAGTCACGGTGCATATACACATCTATGGGAATAGGCTTGCCGATGTACTTCGGGTCATGTCCTTCGGAAAGGAACTGCTCGAGCAGCTCTTTTTTGCCGGTGGTATACGCAACCGGTATGCCGGTTCTATCGGAAACCTCTTTGAGCATTTCATATCCGTCACGCAGTTCTTCAACCGATGTTTCCGTTGCCAGATTCGTGTTGTTTATCATGCCGGTTATCTGAAGTCTTGAATGCGTCTGCATTCCCTCCTGCAGTCGTATAAGCTTTTCAACCGTGCCGGACAGCGGTCTGCGAATATTTACAACATTGAGGACCTCAAGAGCACCGGGCTCGAGATCAATAAAATCCTGATGGTAACGTCCCAGTGCCGTCGCGCCGACATCATCACCGCCGACATCAAACACAACCGTGTCCCACTCAAGGACAAATGCCGAAGCGACCTCTGCCGGAAGAGACAGCGTTTCAATACCCGAGCACGCATAGTTAGGAGATACAAGTCTTATCTCCTTCTGCTCAACCATCTTGCCTCTCTCGGTAAGGCGAAAATAAGTATTGACCATATCAAGGTCTATAAGTTCCGTCCTATCTCCACGGGCAGCAGCCTGAAAAGCGAAGTTCAACGCAAGCTCGCTCTTACCGCTGCCGTAATTACCGATAAGAACCTTAACATTCTTCATTGAAAATTAACCTCCGTCCACTATATGAACGCGCACATGTATGTATTTTAGCATTATAAGATATTTTTTTCAACATTTCTGCTTGTTAATTTCAAGATTATCATGTGTAATAATCCACAAAAATCGGGTATATTTTTTG
>CAVAPG010000161.1:0-2617 GCA_963590435.1 bacterium | reverse complement strand
GCCTCCCCTGTGTAAGGGGAGGGGGACCGCTTGCGGTGGTGGGGTTGCAGACCACCGCCGATGTACGATAAAAACCCATAAATAAAAAAATCAAAAAATCCGAACAGGAGGTGCTCATTTTGTCAAGAGAAAAGGTGTATAATTTTTCAGCCGGGCCGTCAATGATGCCTGACAGCGTGCTGAAAAAAGCCGGAAGCGAAATTTGCGATTATAAGGGCAGCGGTATGTCCGTTATGGAGATGAGTCACCGAAGTTCACTGTTCGGTGAAATTTTCGCGGAAACAAAGCAGAAGCTCAGGGACGCGCTCTGCGTACCGGAAAGCCACGAGATACTGCTTCTGCAGGGCGGCGCAACACTGCAGTTCGCGGCAATACCGCTCAATCTCATGGAAAAATGCGCCGATTATGCCGTGACGGGCAATTTTTCATCCCTTGCGGCAAAGGAAGCGGCAAAGTACGGGCGCGTAAACATCGCCTGCGACAGCTCGGACAGGGGACACAGCTATATCCCTTCGGAGCTTAAGCTCAGCGATACGGCAAGCTATTTTTACTATTGCGCAAATAATACAATCTACGGCACCGAGTGGCAGAGCGTGCCCGATGTCGGAGGCAGGACGATAGTCTGCGACATGTCCTCGGATATACTCTCGCGTCCCGTTGATGTCTCGCGCTTCGGACTTATCTATGCCGGCGCACAGAAGAACATGGCGCCTGCCGGCCTGACGGTTGTCATCGTCGATAAATCCCTCGCCGGACGCCAGATGGATATATGCCCTTCGGTCATGAGCTATGACACGCTGATAAAAAAGAATTCCATGCTCAACACACCGCCGTGCTGGTGCATTTATATGCTCGGCCTGATGCTTGACTGGCTCGATGGCATCGGCGGCGTAGCCGCAATGGAGCAGATTAAAAAACAGCGCGCGGCGCTTATCTACGACGTGCTCGACAACAGCCGGCTTTATATTCCTCACGCGGAAAAGGGCTCGCGCAGCGACATGAATGTCACATTCCGCACGCCCTCGACGGAGCTTGACGCACTGTTTGTCAAAGACGCGGCGGAAGCCGGACTTCTTAATCTCAAGTGTCACAGACTCACCGGCGGAATACGCGCTTCGCTTTATAACGCAATGCCCGTTGAGGGCGCGGCAGCCCTTGCCGAATATATGAAAAAATTCGAGGTAGAACACAATGTTTAAGATAAAAACGATAAATAAAATTTCTCCGCTGGGACTCGATAAGCTCAAGGAAAAGGGCTGCATTGTCGATGACGATGCGGCTTCCCCCGATGGCATAATCGTCCGCAGCGCGGATATGCACGAATATGAGGTGAACCCCGAGCTTCTGGCGGTTGCCCGAGCCGGCGCGGGATATAATAACATCCCCATTGATAAGTTCGCCGAAATGGGCATAGTAGTGTTCAACAGCCCCGGAGCCAATGCGGAGGCTGTCAAGGAGCAGACGGTCTGCTCGATGGTCATGGCATCCCGTGACGTTGTCGGAAGCATCGACTGGGTCAAAAGCATAGCCGATCAGGGCGATAAGATACCCGCACTTGTCGAAAAAGGCAAGTCAAACTTCGCCGGTCCCGAGCTTATGGGTAAAACCGTCGGTGTCCTCGGTCTGGGCGCAACGGGTGCGCTTGTTGCCAATGCCTGCATTGCGCTGGATATGAACGTCATAGGCTACGATCCGTTTATGTCCGTTGACGCCGCGTGGCGGCTGTCGCGTGATGTCCTGCGCGCCGATGATATAAGCGAGATATTCAAAAAATGCGATTATATAAGCATAAATATCCCCTACAACGAGGATACCCACCATATGCTCGACGCAAAGGCGTTTGCGGCAATGCGTGACGGTGTGAGAATAATAAACGAGTCGCGCGCCGAGGTCGTCGATGACGACGCAATGCTCGCCGCCCTTGAATCGGGTAAGGTCGCAAAATACGTAACAGACTTTCCAAATCAGAAGATCCTCGGCGGCAAAAATGTCATTGCCCTGCCGCATCTGGGCGCATGTACGCCCGAAAGTGAGGATCGCTGTGCGGAAATGGCGGCAAAGCAGCTCTATGATTATCTGCGCAACGGCAACATCGTAAATTCCGTGAACCTGCCTGCGGCAAAGATTGAGCGCATGGGCGTGTGCCGCCTGTGCGTTATCCACCACAACATACCCGGCATGATAAACCGCATTCTCGATCTGATAACGAAGAAAAATATAAACGTCGAGCACATGATAAACAAGCCGCGCGGCAAATACGCCTACACGATTATCGACCTCAACAGTGAGCTTCGCGACGACACGGCCGATATTATCCGCGCCATGGACGATGTCCTGCGCGTTCGAGTCCTGTTCTGAATAACAGCCGCGCCTATCTCATAATAGCAGTTCCTGTGCCCACCACCCATGGCTCCCCTGTGTAAGGGGAGCTGTCTGCGCAAGCAGACTGAGGGGTTGCCTGTCACGGTTAAAACAGCATTCAAAACAGTGCGTCAAGCGTAAACTCCACCGCCCTTGGCTCCCCTGTGTAAGGGGAGCTGTCTGCGCAAGCAGACTGAGGGGTTGCCTGTCACGGTTAAAACAGCATTCAAAACAGTGCGTCAAGCGTAAACTCCAC
>CAVAPG010000160.1:0-2627 GCA_963590435.1 bacterium | reverse complement strand
AAATACTGTTTTCTCTGCTCCTCATTGCCCATATCCAGTTTCTTTATTTGTTTCTTAAAAGAAGGCATCACTTCAATGTTCGAAAACAAATCAACAGACCGGCCATGTTCGAAGGCAAATTCCAAAATTCCTTTACTCTTTTCTTGATTCATCATATACTTCATCACAGAGTTTATGAGTGCACTTTTCATGGAGTATTCAGTCATGGAGTCTTTAGCGTCGGCATTCTTCAAAGCGTCTGTCGTATCGTATTCAATACGTTCGTCCAAGTACTTATTTGCCTTAGAATCCGGGCCTGCTATTCTTTGGCCGTGCGCCCAGTCTTCTCTTGCAGTACGACGACACGCGTCTTTGATTATAGTAGTCATCTCGCCAGACAGCCAATCCGCTTCACGAGAGGCAAGCGGTTCGAATTTGGGCCCTGACTTTTTCTTTACTTCATTGATGACATTGGGATTTTCGCCCTTGACCTCGTCTTTGATCTCGTTCTTGACCTCGTCTTTGACCTCGTTCTGGTCGATTTGTTCGGGTTCTGCAGCCGCATTGATGATATTGGGATTCGGATCTGCATCTGCTTGCAGTTCGTTCTCTTGTTGCGCTCGTTCTCTTTCCTCTTGCTCCACTGCGCTGACAGTGGCCTTGTGCATCTGAACCGTCTCTAATTGTTTGAGTTTTTCCTCTGCAAACCGATCCAAATTCTTGGCAAAGTTCCAGCGGTCTTCCTCGTACTTATTTTTTCCTCTCCCGCCGCGGCGATCCCGTTTCGGTTGTTTTCTGGCAAAATATCTTTCGGTCTTTTGCCGCACAGTTTCAAGCTTCTGCTTCATATTGGCAAGCTGTTCCTCTGGAGCATTGTCATCCAGCGTCACATCTCTCAGTGCCCTCAAACTCCTGATCATCTCATCGAATTGACGAGAACTCCCGTGCCCGCCGTAGGTCAATGTTCCTCCCAGAGCATCTAAATCTGCCACTTTCTCAGCAAAACCTTCGCTCGCATAAAGGCCGGGTTTGTCAGTTGCCTTCATTCTGAATTTGTATCCATAATCCAGACTGAATTCTTCTTTCTCGCAGATTACTGCACGCCCTGCGTTTTTGTTAGCAAAGGCATGGAACTTGCAGCCACCTGGGAACGGAGTATCCACGGCATTTTCAAGCTGGTAACGTTTCAGAAAATCTTCGGTAACAAAAATATTCTGACCTACGATGCCGAAGAGATCAGTTACAAAAGAAGAATTATAAGAATAATCATCTTTTGGATTAATTTGTACGACAGATTCCGCATCGAGCCCCACGACACCGGCATCAATCATCTGAACAGGGTCAAGGATAGCGTAATAGGGGTTGGCCGAAATACACACCGCACTCTGACAGATTTGCGGCATTTTTGACTCGTCCTGACACTGTAGGACATATTCGTGATTTTTTTCTTTGTTAAACTTATCAGGGTGGACGTCTGCATACTTCATGAGTTCATTCAAATCACCTATGAAGTCATTGGCAACAAATCGAAGTTGGCAGGAATCACTAAAAATCGTTTGATAAGCTTGCTTCAGGTCATCTCCAGTTAACTCGCCGCTCAATGCTCTTTCGGTGAGCGTTTCAACTTCTGCATCGTGTTGTTTCCCTTGCTTGACAGCGGAATCAAACAAATCAAAAAAGTCCTGCGGGGCGTTGGTCACATCTTCGCCTGCAGCTTTTTCGGCTGCTTGCGCACCGAGTCCATCATTGATGTGCTGTTCAAGCCGCATCTGCTTAAACTGACCAACTGTAATGTCTCCTTTGAGCAGGGCAGCCAGCATAACGACTTTTTCATTATGACGCTGACAGGCTTCTCTACTCTTATCGTTGGCATCACTTGCGGGAATCTGCATGAGCCGATGCAGATAGCGGGTTGATGCCAGCTTAAGGTTCCCTTTATCCGGGAAAAGTTTTCTTGCGGTCCGTCGGAAAAATAGGTCTTTCTTTCCATTGTCTTCCAGTACATTCAATAACGCATCGCGGTGCGGAATAGTGCGTTCCATTCGCCGACGCATTTCCTCGTTCTTGCCATCAAATTTAGGTTTTCCCGGCAGATTTGGGTAGCGTTTTTTCAGCGAACTCCAGAACTCTTGAAGGGATTTATCCGGATCCTCCATGTCTGGTCCGAGCGCAACCATCTCGGCCTTGATTTCTTCGACCGCACGTGCCGCAATCTCGTCAAACTTATCTTCATTGCTATATACGATTTTACCGGTAGCATCCGTATGAACTGAATATCTGCGCATCTTAGCAGTTATGCGCTTGTTGAGCATTATGATCGTACCATCTATTTTAGGGGTTGTTTTAAATTGACCGGGCTTTGGCATAAAAATCTCTCCTTTTAAATTTGACCGGGCTGCCGTTGTTCTTGGCTTAATAGGCCCCTTTTTTCTCCGACTCTCCGGGGATCTTTCGGCGCCCGTTTGCATCTTCATTTATAATACACTACAGAATAGCGTGTTGTCCCGTTTTTTTATCCGTCGTTTAAAAAATATGGTGTTCCCTGCATCAATAGGCAAACTGCAAACAAACCGTAAGGAGTGCATAGACCGCAATCAGTCCGCTGATAATGGCCGCCTGTTTCCCTTTATGCTTGGTCAGCAGTCCTA
>CAVAPG010000159.1:0-2651 GCA_963590435.1 bacterium | reverse complement strand
GCTCACGACTGTGGGTATGGGATATATATTCCAAACGCCGGGAGCCGCTTTTAATCCCATTCGAAGCTATAAAAAGCAATTCATCGAGACACTGAAAAGTCATGGAAAATATAACAAAGAAACATTTATGACAAGAGCACAGACCGTTTTTTCACGGTTAGGGCTTGATGACGCAGGACGCATACTTGACTCATGTCCATATGAAATGAGCGGCGGAATGAATCAGCGAATAGCACTGGCTCTTGTCATATTGATGCAGCAAAAGCTGCTGCTTGCCGATGAACCGACGAGCGCACTGGATTCTGTTTCACGAAGGCTTGTGGCTGATGAGCTGAAAATGCTCAGCATGGACTATGGACTGTCGCAGGTTATCGTCACGCACGATATCTCGCTTGCCGCTTATGTATCCGACAGTATTGCCGTTATGCACGGCGGGAAAATGATTGAACTTGCACCAACCGCAGAGCTTATTTCCGCACCTGCTCACTCATACACAAAGATGCTTCTTAATGCTGTCCCGACACTGGGAAATCAGCTGCCGACGGTCGAGCCGGATGCGGCAAGCTTCAGCGGACGCTTTATTGAATGCAGCCCGGGGCATTTTGCTCGTGAGGAGATTTGATATGGAAAGTCTGTTGAAAGTTGAAAATCTCTGCAAAAGCTATAAGAGATGCGGTCACGAGGTTAATGCTGTCAAAAATGCAAATCTCGAACTATCTTGCGGCGAGACAGTCGGAATTGTCGGCTCATCAGGCAGCGGCAAAAGCACGCTTTTGCGCATTATAAGCGGACTCGAAAGTCCGGATAGCGGATGTATATATCTCGACGGAAGAAAACTGCCTTCAAAGCGCAGTATTTCGGATAAACGCGATATTCAGATGATTTTTCAGGATGCTCCTGCGTCTTTTCATCCGAAAAAGACCATAATGCATTCGATAAATGACGCCGCGCAAAGTCTCATGGGAAGAGATGCGCAGATAGATTATGATAAATTGTTTTCATCGGTCGGACTCAACACAGAGCTTGCACGGCGTTATCCGTCTGCGCTCAGCGGCGGTCAGTGCCAGCGATTTGCCATTGCCCGTGCGCTTGTATCTTCACCGCGTGTCCTGCTGTGTGATGAAATAACAAGTGCTCTTGATGTGTTCTCACAGGCACAGGTAATAAAACTTTTGTTGAGTCTGTGCCGCGATAAAGGCACAGCTGTAATCTTTGTGTCGCATGACATAGCGCTCGTCAGTGGCTTTTGCGACAGAATAACAGTCATAGATGGCGGTAAAACAGTTGAAGAGGGAAGTACGCAGGCACTGCTAGCATCACCGAAAAATGACTGTACTAAAAAACTTATATCATCGGTTATGGAGTTAAAACATGGAGAATATTGAAAAAAGAGTCCTCGATTACTGGACAGTACGTGCACATGATTTCGGCATAGTCCGGCGCAATGAGATACATGATGAGCTCAGCAAACGCTGGAGCGCGGAACTTGCAAATTCGCTGACCGGGAAAAAACTCCGCATTCTTGATGTCGGCACCGGTACAGGATACTTTGCCGTTATTTTGAGCGCGATGGGGCATGATGTAACCGGAATAGATCTGACACCTGCAATGATTGACGAGGCAAGATCACTGAGCAGAGAGCTTGGAATAAACAGCTGTTTTGAGGTGATGGATGCCCAAAAACTGAGCTTCGAAGATGAAAGCTTCGACGCAGTCGTAACGCGCAATCTGACTTGGACGCTCCCGTCTCCGGAGCAGGCTTATTCCGAATGGCTTCGGGTTTTAAAACCCGGCGGTACGCTTTTGAATTTTGACGCAAGCTACGGTGACAATGTCCGCAATAATGCCGCTAACGACACGCATCTGCCGAAAGGAAAAGTCTACGGACACTGCGGTATGACAAAAGAGCTTGAAAAAGAAAACGAGGACATAACGCTTTCCATGTCCATAAACGAGAAAAAGCGCCCCGAATGGGACGCAAATTTGCTCATGTCGCTCGGCTGTTCCGACTGCAGTTATGACACTTCGGCGGGAGAGCGCATTTTGGGAAAGAACAATCTTAAGGATGCTCCGATGTTTCTGATAAAAGCCATAAAATAGAACTAAGAAAAAGCAGAATTTAATTATAACTCACTGGAACTGTTCAGATAAATGCTGTCTAAAAGCCGTGTGCCGGCGGCAGTACGAAAAACGCGTGCTTTAGCGCGTTCAACAGCACTTTTTGAGTAACCGCTTTCTCCGGCGTTTACCAGATAGTCCGCCTCAAGAAGTATCTGATGGTCAGGGTCGCTAACATTCGTGTAGGTATGATGATGCTCAACCAGCCATGAAATGCGTTCTATATCGGCGCGGCTGAGTGCGAGACCTTCAAAAAATGCTTCGACCAGCGGAGGACTTTCAAGCTCTTGATTCTTGCCGTTCGTGTTGCCGTATTTTTCTCGGCAGACGGGGCAGGAGATATCATGCACGACTGCCGCAAGCTCCAAAATCATCTGCGTGTGGCTGTCAAGCTCCTCCAGCTCGCCGATTGTTTTCGCCATTGACCAGACCTCGAGAAAGTGCTCGATGTCATGCAGGTTGCCGTCATAAAATTCAATCATTTTCTTAATTGATAATGCAACTATCATTCTAATTAGTCTCCCTTACAGTGC
>CAVAPG010000158.1:0-2663 GCA_963590435.1 bacterium | reverse complement strand
AAATGAGACTTTCGATATATTTTACAGAAAAGTCTCATTAAAGTATCATAAAATGTAAGCGGCTCGTAAGCGGCTCCGCGTTTATACCATTGCAGTCTTCTCATTTGTTCGTACCTTTGCACCATAGTTTTAAAAGCACATAAATTATGACAGCAAACGAACGTTATGAGAAGGCTTGGGATTCCTTCTTGGTCTATCTGTACCGAAATCCCAAGGCCCAACTTACTCCTTTCTTGAAGGAGAGACATGTAAATCATCGCACTATGATGAACTGGATGAGTGAGAAAGGATATTCTGTCTTGCGTGCCAAGCAGGAAATCCGCCAAGCCCAGGAGGCAGCCCTCAGAGAAAAAGCAGAATCATCTGCATCAAGTACAGGCATGATGTTCGTGCCAATGGAACCTCCAGCCATAGAGCTTCCAATGGAGGACCTCCTTTATGGCATAAACATAACCTTTCCCAATGGAACTTTGGTTTCCGTTAAAAAAGGATGTGCCAAGTCTGTTATGGCGTTGATGAAACTTTATGAGAAGGAGGATGCAGCATGTTTGGATTGAATGAGAGTACCCAGTATTATGTCTGCCAGAGATACGTACGAATGAACATGGGCATAAATGGCTTGTATCAGATAGTGAGAACCGAGATGGAACTTCCGCCACTTGGTGGTGCGGTATTCATCTTCTTCTCCAAGAACCGCCAGCAGGTAAAAATGCTAAAATGGGATGGCGATGGTTTCTTGCTGTACCAGAAGCGATTGGAGCGAGGAACCTTTGAATTGCCATTCTTTGACCCCAAGAATAAACAATGCAAAATGCCGTACAGGACACTATCGGCCATCATGAGCGGAATTTGCCTAAAAAGCATGAAATATAGAAAGAGGCTCAATCTATAGTAGTGATAAAACGACTGTAATATACTGTATATCAATAAAATAGCTAAAAATAATATGTGAAAATATTTGCATATCTCGATATTTTTTCGTACCTTTGCACTATGAAAAAGGACGAAATTATAGTACTTTTAAAGGAACAGCTTCAGTTTGCAAACGAACAGCTTCAGCTTGCAAACGAACAGCTTCAGCAAGCTAATGCTACAGTGGGTTCGCTGACTGCACAGGTCAACGAACTCATTGAACGTATAAAATCATTAGAAGAACTACTCGTCCAGAAAGGAATTGCCTTCGACAAGGTGAATCGTCAGAACAAGGCACTCGGCAAGCTCGTTTCAGGCAAGAAGTCTGAACGTCAGGAAAAGAATCCGCAAGACTCGATGACCCAGGAGGAATTTGACAAGAAGAAAAAAGAGCAGGCCGAAAAGAGAAAGGCACGCAAAAACAACGGAGCCAAGCGTGACATGCATTACGAGATGGAAGAGGTGCATGTTACGATAGATCCAGTCATGGATGCAGAACTTTTGAAGACGTTGCGTCTCTTCGGAACCCGTACCTGTATACGTTACAGCATGGAACCCATCAAATTCATCAAGACCGTGTATCACATCAACACTTATACTGATGGAAGTATCATGTATCCGGGGAAAACTCCGCCGGCTCTGTTGTTGAATTCTTCCTATTCCCCTTCCTTTGCAGCAGGCCTCCTGCAGATGCGATACATCTATTCCATGCCGGTGGAGCGAATCATCAAATACTTTGCTGACAATGGGTTCACATTAAATAAACCTACGGCAAACAAGCTGATTGCCAGAAGTGCCGATGTTCTGGAAAACATCTACAAGGCTATCTGTAAAGTAGTGTTGCAGCAGGATTATGTTACGGCAGACGAGACTTATCATAAAGTGCTGCTGACCAAAACAAAACCTACGGATAAGGGATCGAAGAAAGGCTACCTTTGGGCTGTAAGTGCGCCTAAACTGGGACAGGTCTTCTTCGTATATGAGGATGGATCACGTTCTGAACAGGTCATACTTGACGTATTCTCAAATTATAAAGGTACAATACAGAGTGATGCGTACGTTCCATACAGAAAGCTGGAATCGGATGCTTATCCGGACATCATGAGAATCGCCTGTCTGCAGCATGTCAAAAGAGGCTTCGTCGACTGCGGCAAGGAGGACAAGGATGCACAGGAAGTCGTAGATATCCTCAACAGGTTTTATCGAGAAGACAAAAAGCATAAGGTTGGGGTAAATGGTTGGACCGTTAAAGACCATCTGGCCTATCGACAGTCATATGCACCAGACATTTTGCAGGATTTATTAGAGAAACTGGAGGAAATATCTTCCAGGAAGGATCTGCTGCCCAAGTCTCCCTTGGCGCAGGCGGTCGGCTATGCCCTTAATGAATATAGTGCCATTTGTGACATATTCAAAAGAGGTGATACGGCTCTAGACAACAACTACATTGAGAGAATCCAGAGGTACATATCATTATCAAGAAGGAACTCTATGTTTTTTGGCTCGCACGAAGGAGCCAGGCGTGGAGCCATCCTTTATTCTATCGCCATCTCATGCAAGCAGAATGGAGTCAATCTGTTTGAATACATTAGCGACGTCATAGAAAAGACCATAGAATGGCAACCAAATACTCCATTGGAAAAATACAGAGACTTGCTTCCTGACAGATGGAAAAAGCAGTAGCAGCCAATTAAAAATATGCTGTTACTGCTTTTTTTATAATACAATGGTATAAACGCGGAGCCGCTTAC
>CAVAPG010000157.1:0-2664 GCA_963590435.1 bacterium | reverse complement strand
CGGTCTCGCCGCATACGGTGCAGATTTCATCGCCGGTGTAGCCGGTCTCGGTGCATGTTGCTGCCTTAGCGTTCTGAATGCTTGTGGTATGGACATGGTCGGTTGTTGCTTCGGTTATGGGAGAATATTTTGCTGCGCTGAAGTATGTTCCGTCAACCTTTGCATAGCCGTAGGCTCTGAACGAATATGTTGTGTCACTGTCAAGTCCGCTGATTGTGATCTCGGTTTTTACAGCGTTACCCGTTGTCAGGACATAGTTCCAGCTTCCGTCAGCTGTCTTGTATTCGACTCTGTAATCGGTTGCTCCCGGCACAGCATCCCATGTGAGCGTTACGCTGTTTCCGCTTATGGAGGAAACTTTCAGCTCGCTTATTGCCGCAGGAACAATCTTGAATTGCTTGACGACTTCTCCGTAGTAGTTGCCCTGGCCTTTAATCGTCACAGTTCCCATTCCTATAGCGGTGTTATCGGAATAGCTTGCATATGCGTCATAGGCATTGCCCTCTCCGAATTTCAGGCTTGTGCCGTTATAGCTGCCTTTGACGGTACATTGTGCGGGCATACCTTCGGTATATACTGCGGAATAAGTTCTTATTTCGGCATTACTGATGTCAATGCCCTCAAAGCTGCACTTTGTGCAGACATGGCTATCATTCCAATCATGGCCTTCGGCGGCAATCGCAGTGCCCTTATATATTACACCGCACTCCTCGCAAATTTTATCGCCGGTGTAGCCGTCTTCGGTGCAGGTGGCCACCTTATTGTTCTTGAGATAGTAACTATGATCGTGTTTTGCCAGAGCGCTGTCCAGCTTTCCGACTCTGGTTTCCAGCCATGTTTTGAGCTCACTTATGACGTCATCTCTGGTCGTTCCGCTTGGATACAGATGCTTGTCATTATACGGGCTTCCGACCTGCACAAGCGGCCACATTGTGTAGTTCATAACAGAGCTGGCCTTCAGTTCTTCGGCATAAGCTGCCACCTTGCCGTTCTCGCCGATAAGCGACATGGCTTGTGTTTTGAACGTATTGTCATAATATTCGCGGACCGCATCCATAAAGTCCGGAATTTTGCTCAGTGCTATTGCCAGATATCTGGAATTTATGAACTCGTATCTTGCCGGCATGGTTCCCTGCCAGCCTGTGCCGCTGGTCGTTTCCATATCCCAAACCGGACCTGCGTACATTATGCTGCCTGCGTCTTTGTAGAAGAAAAATGAGGAATAGAAGCCGTCCAAATTATTTGCATACAGCTGTATTAAATACATTTTGACCAACGACTGAAGGTCGCAGTATTCGTAAAAATATTTCCCGGTTTCTGCGTTATAACCTGTATAGTTGCCTGCCTCGTCCTGAGCATAGACCGCATTCTCAAATTCCTGATAATACTCGCTCATGTAGGTCAGAGCTTCCTTACCGCAGTATTCGGGGCTTTTTACATTGAATGCAACTCCCTGTGCAGTAATAAAGCCGTTTACCTCATCGATGGTCGTGTTGTTCAGTTCGAGAAGAAATCCGCCTGAAACGTCTTCGGGCTCAGTCAGGTTTTCTGTGTACACAAATTTTTGACCGTATTTGTTATAAGCCTCGGAAAAGCTTGCATCATCGCCATAGCTGTCGTTGACCTTTTCATATGCTTTCTCGAGGTCTGTTATGTCGATTCCGGTACTGCCTACAGAGTTCTTTTCGCTGACAAGGTATGTGCCTCTGTATTCGCCATCATAATACAGGTCAACCCAATCGCAGTTTGCGGTGTATTCCATTTCCAGGGCTTTGGCAAGATCCTTGAACATTTTGTCTCGAATCTGCGTTGCATCAAAATACGATGCCAGCAAAACCCAGGTTTTTCCCGATTCGCCGCAATTTATAAGGTCTGCCTTCTTATTGAGCTTTATCTGGTATGACTTTTTTTCGGCATTTGAAAATGTGGTATTACCGCGTGCCTTTATCTGTTTAAGACTGTCACTGCAAATAACATTGCCGTCGGAATCAACTAAATACAGCGATCCGGTTGTAGAGTTGTCTTTTGATGCGTCTACAAAGGCTCTGCCCTCATTGTCCGCATCCTTGCTCGTGATATACATGGCAGGAATGTTTGCAGACTTCATCAGCTTGATTGCCGTCTGCTCCATATTTTCGCCTGACAATGTGACGCTGTATATCCCATTTTCATCTGCACTTGCCAGAGCTGTTATATCTATTCCGTCTGTGTTTATTTCGGCTTCGCCCTTATCGCCGCTGATTGTCAACGCCGCAGTTTCGGCTGCAATCTGAAAAGAGAGCGATTGAAGGTCGGCATTTGCCGGCAGGAACAAATAATAGCTTCCGTCAACCTTTTGGATATGAATTGCCTGCGATGAAACAAGCACCGAAACATTGGATATCAGTTCATCGGAACTTGCGGTATTCGAATCGTCGTTCTCAGCTGTATCCTGAGTTATTTCTTCGTTTGCTTCTGTGATTACTTCTTCGTCGTCTCCGACTGCAAGTGCACTGATTGCGCAGACATTCAGCATAATGATGAGTGCCAATACGAGCACAATTCCTTTCGGAATCGCACTCTTGATAACATGGGTCAAATTATATACACATCCTTTCACAACTTTTGTAAGTTCTTATGCTGTTTGGGTTTTGTCATATCGGAAAATAAAGGTTACGATCTGTG
>CAVAPG010000156.1:0-2756 GCA_963590435.1 bacterium | reverse complement strand
GCGAAGATGTTAACATCTTCGTGTTTAACACTGAGGTTTACTCCAACACCGGCGGTCAGGCTTCCAAGGCTTCCAACATCGGTCAGGTAGCACAGTTTGCTGCAGCAGGTAAGGAAATCAAGTCGAAGTCCTTGGCAGAGATTGCAATGACATACGGTTATGTATATGTTGCACAGATTGCCATGGGCGCAAACATGATTCAGACACTCAAGGCTATCAAAGAGGCTGAAGCATACCACGGTCCTTCCATCATAATTGCTTACTCTCCGTGTGAGATGCACTCGATAAAGGGTGGCATGACAAATTGCCAGTCAGAGATGAAGAAGGCTGTTGAGTGTGGCTACTGGAATCTCTTCCGCTACAATCCCGCAGCTGAGTCCGGCAAGTTTAACCTCGACTCCAAGGCTCCTGCAGGCGGCTATCGCGAGTTCCTTATGAACGAAGCCCGTTATAATCGTCTGACGCGTGAGTTCCCCGATCGTGCCGAGAATCTGTTCGAGCGCAACGAGGAGAACGCAAAGGCTCGTTATGAGCATCTGCAGCGTCTCATTGAAATGTACAAATAAGCAAAACTACAGCAAAAAGCTCAGGTCATACGACCTGAGCTTTTTTGCATGAATTAGTGTATTACATTCAACAGATTCAAATATTATTCTTCGTTACATAACATAGGCAGAGTACACTCCGCGGCGGGTGAAATCTTCTGTTTTTTCAAACATTCCCTCGGGAAGGTCGGTAACATATTGGCCTGCCGACATTGATTCTTGAATTAGTTTCTTTTCCCTGCACCATGCCATTGCACCGTCATAAGCACCGGCTTTGCCGTTTTTTCGGATTATTTCGGCCCGATATTTTATCGCCTCATCTTTTGGGGCAATGAGCATCGCAAGCTCTCCGACCGTCATATTGTCATCAAGCCGCAGATTGTTATCTGTGAAAACAACGCCATGATTTTTTGAAAGCACTGTCAGTTTTTCAAACAGTTCGTCATCACATCCGACATCAGCAAAGGAACTCTCCTGCAGCAGCTCACCGACACTGACCACCTGATAGCCGTATTCCTGCAATATTTTCAGCTGCTCACCTAATGCAAACGCAACAGGGGTACGTTTTGCCATGTTATATCCGTCTTTTTGAAAAATAATCTGTCCGCAGAAAAAGTCGGGATCCTTTTCCAATGCGCTTTTAATCGGAGCAATCATTGCATTTATCTCTGCCGCAAGCGCTTCTTCCGGATCTGAATGTGTTGACGGAAGCCATCCTGCTCCATCAAACGATGCAGCCATATATTGATATCCCATACGGTCATAGGCGTCATAGCTGGTAAAACCGTCGGGCATTTTGTCAACATAGTGTGGTGGACGTGAAAGCGTCATTGTGTAACCATAGCGATTTTGCATAAGATCGTGCAAACATTTGAGATCAGCAACCGCTTCATCAATTCCGTTCAAATGCTCTCTCGCACCATACACAAACGGCTTTTTGCCGAATATGAGATGTCTGTAGCTATGATTTGTTATCTCATGTCCTTCCGAGAGTATTCTTCGAATTAAGCGGTCATTATGTTCGGCACCGCCCTTGTCGTCGCAGTTAATATCAGGATAATGGTCGAACTTTATACCTCCCCATGCCGCACTTCCAAGCTTTCCTGCCTCATCGGGATAGTTTTTGCTTGTATCGCCTACAATATCGAAGCTTCCGTGTGCTCCGTATTGCTTCATGGTGTCAAGAATTACATCGGTCAATGCTCTTCCACCAAAGCGATCCGGTGAGGCCGGCATGTCCATGGGACCATCATCGAATGTCATCGCGCATATTCGTTTTGATGTTTTTATTCGCTCAATGCGTCTGGTGTATCCGACATAGTGCTTCTCCGCCGGAGTTATAATATTTTTAATTATTTTCTTTCCCTTTTTTCCGATTTTCACTATCAATGACATGAATATCTTCCCTTTCTCTTGTTAAGTCCTCCATGGCACACTTTACCGCAAACAGCAGCCATTTACAATAAGACAATATGCCGGCTTTCGTTTTTATCCGCTTATTCAGCTGACTTTTCGCAACACAGAGAGACTCTCCTCGCCTGCCTTGAATTTGCTCTGCCCCCCTGCATATTGACTTCTTTACATCGCTTAATGTCAGATTGTCGACTTCAAGGACAACCGCTCCGTTTCCAAGCTCCTGCGGTAAGTGAGCATCGCTTCCGGCAGTGACTATTTTCCCGCAGCGCTGTGCAAGTTCCAATGCCATAGAGTTTGCCTGCCCGTTTTTTCTGTCAGCCCGTCCGTTCCATACTTCGACACCGTCGAGCATGTCAACAACATCATCAAGCCGCGATGCATTGATACTGTGTTCAAACGGGTGCGCTATAACAGCAATCCCACCCTGCTCATGTATAAGACGTACGGCTTCATCAAATTGTTTCGTTGAAATCTGTTCGGTTACGAACAGTCCAAGAACATGACCGCGTTCAGTTGACACTTCAACCCCCGGTATAACAATAAAATCTTCATACAAGGGCGCACTTTCAAGCGAAACATTATGGTCACAGACGGCAACACCGTTCAAGCCATGCGTGCGTGCAGTTTTTACGATATCTGCAATCGTCATACAACCATCGGGCGATTTTTCCGAATGGACATGCAAATCCAATTTAATTTTCATATGCCGCATACCTATCTTCTGAACAAATTCTGCTTAAGGTATTCCCAGAATACACGACGGTCGCCCTTGTCATAAAGTGCCTCTTTTGCCGC
>CAVAPG010000155.1:0-2798 GCA_963590435.1 bacterium | reverse complement strand
CCTCAGTCAGCTATCGCTGACAGCTCCCCTTACACAGGGGAGCCAAGGGCGGTGGACTCTGCTCTTGCCGCTGTGCATAGCATTGCTGTCAAATGGGATGCAGATGCAGTGTGTCTGTATTTTAAATCAGATTTGAATAAAAACGAAAATATTTTATCCGAAAGGAACAATTGATTATGTGCGGAATAGTTGGTTTCGTAGGAAACGAGCAGGCGGTTCCCGTACTGCTTGACGGACTGGAAAGACTGGAATACCGCGGATATGACTCTGCCGGTATAGCCGTGATAACGGATGACGGAAAATTAAAGGTAAAAAAATCAAAGGGACGCCTTCAGGTCCTCAGGGATATGATTCAGGGCGGCAAAAGTATCGAAGGTACCATCGGCATCGGCCACACGCGCTGGGCAACCCACGGCGAACCGAACGATATAAACGCCCATCCGCATCTGAGCGGAGACGGCAAGATTGCCGTTGTCCATAACGGTATAATCGAAAACTATGTCGAGCTGCGCGATTTCCTCATTTCGCAGGGCTACACATTCGTGTCCGAGACGGATACCGAGGTCGTGACTCAGCTTGTAGCGTTTTATTACGCCGAGTGCGGCAATGCTCTTGAGGCCGTGTTCCGCGTCCTGCGCCGCATCGAGGGCGCATATGCTCTGGGCATTCTCTGCATTGACGAGCCGGATCATTTCATCGCCGCACGCAAGGATGCTCCGCTGCTTATCGGCTACGGCGAGGGCAGCAACTTCATCGCAAGCGATGTCACGGCAATCATAAAGCACACGCGCGATGTGTCATACATGGAAGACGGCGAGGTCGCGGTCATATCCGCCGATAAGGTCGAGTTTTTCAATGCCATGGAGCAGCCCATCGAAAAAGAGCATCATACGATAGACTGGGATGTGTCAGCGGCCGAAAAGGGCGGCTATGCCCACTTCATGCTCAAGGAGATTATGGAGCAGCCCGAGGCCATACGCAAAACGGCGTTCAGCCGTATCCGTGATAACCGCATCGTGTTTGACGATCTTAAATTCACTGCCGAGCAGATAAAGGATGTCAGCCGTATATTCATAATCGCCTGCGGCTCGTCGTATCATGTCGGCGTTGTCGGCAAATATAATCTTGAGCGTCTCATGCGCAAGCCCGTTGAGGTCTGCCTTGCATCGGAGTTCCGCTACTGCGATCCGCTTGTTGACGACAAGAGCCTCGTCATCGTAATAAGCCAGTCGGGCGAAACACTTGACACCATGGCAGCCCTGCGCGAGGCAAAGAGCAGGGGAGCGCATATACTCTCGATAGTAAACGTCGTCGGCAGCTCCATCGCCAGAGAGTCGGACGATGTGCTGTACACATGGGCAGGCCCCGAGATTGCCGTCGCGACCACGAAGGCATACAGCACCCAGCTCGTTCTGCTGGATATGCTCGGACTGTACTTTGCCGATGCCCTCGGCACCGTCAGCGCAGACCAGTATGACGCGATAATCAACGAGCTTCTGCGTCTGCCGGGCAAAATGGAGCAGATGCTCGAGAACATCGAGGATATCAAGCACTTTGCGTCAAACTACTTTAACCATAATTCCGTGTTCTTCATCGGACGCAATCTTGATTATGCCATGGGACTTGAGGGCTCACTCAAGCTCAAAGAGATATCCTATATCCACTCCGAGGCATACGCATCGGGCGAGCTTAAGCACGGAACCATTTCGCTCATCGAAAACGGAACGCTCGTTATCGCGCTGGGAACATATGCGCCGCTGTTTGACAAGGCCATGAGCAATGTCGTTGAGGTCCAGGCGCGCGGCGCGGATGTGCTTGCCCTCACAACCGAGAGCAATGTCACCGAGATGAAAAAGACGGTTGCCAATGTCATCTCCGTGCCGGAAACCCACACGATTCTGCAGCCCTCGCTGGGTGTCGTTCCGCTTCAGCTTTTTGCCTATTATGTCGCACTTCTGCGCGGCTGTGATATAGACAAGCCCAGAAACCTCGCAAAATCCGTAACCGTTGAGTAAGAGCATAACAGAATATAATCAAGAATGCGCGGCATCTCGCCGCGCATTTTGCGTAAAAAAATAAGAGCACCGACAAGATGCTCTCTACTTATGCCTTTTATACCAGTTAATCAGCTTTTTGAGCAGCCATACGCAGACAAAAATATCGCCGAATACGAAAATTGCCCCTGCGCCGCATACGCTGAGAAAAGCAATCGCCAGGGCAATTATTGCCGCCGCGGCAATCAGCGTGAGTGTGAACAATATCAATCAAATCAGCTCCTTTATATTACATAAGTCATATAAGCAGTTGCAAATTCTGCGCCGTAATCCCTATAGGCGTCCTTGCTTGCACTGACGCCGGTTATCCGATGTATTCGAGAAATTAAGTTGTCTATATTGAATTATAATGAAAACCGCAAAAAATCAAGATAGATGTAACGGCATCCTCGTTGGCTCCCCTGTGTAGGAGTGGTGCAAATTGTAAAACCTATGCTTCAGATGAAAAACATCCGCGCAGCGGGGGAGCTCGAGGGGGCAAAGGCCCCGCTCGAAATTAGATAAACCGCCGTCGAAAAGCTTGATTTATCAAGTTTTTCGGTATTAGCATTTTGAATTTTATCAAAATGCTCGGCGGAAAGCGCAGTCAAAAAGTCCGTGACTTTTTGACAAGCCGGAGGGGGACCGCTTGCGGTGGTGGGGTTGCAGACTATGGCAGATGTGCGATAGAACCGATTGCGTCTTAGATAAGGACAACCCCTCAGTCTGCTTGCGCAGACAGCTCCCCTTACACAGGGGAGCCAA
>CAVAPG010000154.1:0-2863 GCA_963590435.1 bacterium | reverse complement strand
GTCGGCGAGGCTATTAAAAAATATATGATTTAACCAAAATTACGGGCAGAGCCGCGGTGCTTTGCCCGTTTTTTCGTCATTATTCGCTCTTGACTTAATTTTGCGGCTTAGTTAAAATTCAAGCATGGCAGAATATAAAATTTTTCAGTTGAGGTGTTTTTACAATGATTATGGATTGCGAAAAATACGTCGGCAAGTGTGTCTGCGGCAGATGCCACGAACTTGAGACGAAGAAGGTCGTTGTCGAGTACGGCGCGATAAACAACTTTGAGCAGTATATGGCCGATGTCGGCCTGGCCGGCAAGAAGCGCGCGGTTGTGTACGATTCGGTTATCTATAAGCTCACCGAGGGCAAGCATGTCGCCGCCGATCAGGAGATTGTCCTTGAGGCAAACGGCCTGCGTGCCGAGGATACCGTCATCGAGGAAATGATGACAAAGCTTGACAATCCCGAGGTCATAGTCGCCTACGGTGCGGGAACCATCATGGACTTCGGCCGCTATCCGGCATATAAGCTCGGCATACCCTTTGTTGCAATTCCGACCCTCGCGTCCTCCGACGGATTCACAGCCAATATTTGCTCGGCAATCCTCAACGGTCAGAAGAAGTCTACCCCGATGTGCGCCCCCGTTCTGGTTGTCACCGACCTTGATATTATAAAGGGCTCGCCGGCACGCCTTGTTGCAAGCGGAATAAACGACATCCTGTCGAAATACATCTCGCTGTTTGACTGGAAGGTTTCGCACCTTGTCTGCGATGAGTACTATTGCCCTATGGTCGCCGACCTTGCGCAGGAAGCTCTGGATATCATGCGCGAAGCTGCCGATAAATACGCCGCAACCGGTGTTGCCGATCACGAGGCAATGACCATGGCGCAGATGAAGAGCGGCCTTACAATGCAGCTGCTCAATCACTCGCGTGCCGCTTCCGGCGCAGAGCATCTGATGGCTCATCTTGTTGAAATGCATCCGCCGCGTTTTGAAAACGCCGAGGGCATCCACGGCGAATGTGTCGGCGTTGGAACATTTGCATGCATAAAGGAATATCACCGCCTTGCCTCCCTGCCTACGCCCAAGGCAAAGCCCTTCGAGCCGCTCAGCGAGGAGTGGATAAGAGAAAAGTTCGGCGACAGACTCGCACCGGGAATCATCAAAGAAAACGCAAACGACGTGCTTGCCACATTCGATCCGCAGAACATCGTTGACCACTGGGACGAGATACGCGCCATGATTGACGCCATCCCCTCGGTTGAGGAAATGGAAGCTCTCTACAAGGGATGCAACGCAAAGTATCTGCCGGAGCACATCGGCATCGACCCCGCGCTTGAAAAGGAGATGCTGCCCATCTCGGCCGCTATCCGCAACAGACTCACCCTCGTGCGCATGCTCAGAGTACTCGACTTCGGCGAGTGATATTATCACAGAAATCTTATATAAAAAATTCCCGACTCGAAGTCGGGAATTTTCATTTATTTAAGCGTTTATTTAATCTTTGAGCGTGATTCCGAGGAATGCCGCGCATTTGCCGTCGGCCTTGCGCGCGCCGAGGATATATCCGCCCTCGACCTGCTTTTTATATATCTTCAGCTCCTCGCCTTCCATGCAGGCGGTGATATACCGTGCCTCCATGGTTTTTACGGGCATGTCGGCAACCTCGTCAGCGGTAAAGCAGTCCAGGAAAGCGCGGACATAGGCGACATTGTTCATGTGTCTGCCGATATCTATGCTCGATGTGCGCACGGTGAAGGTGTATACCTCCTCATCATCGCTAAACTCATCACGAAAGCGCCTGAGCTTTCCGCCGCAGGCAACATAGTCCTGAAACTCAAAACCCTCCGGGAAGCCGAACTCAGAAAAGCGCACAAAGCCCGTGTCGCGGTTTAAAACGACCCACTCGGTCAGACCCTCGGCGATGCGCTTGTCGCCGACGAAAATGTCGTATCCGCGGTAGCCGCGCACGGCATTGGGCTTGGATGGGTTAACCCATGTGGAAACGGTCATATTGTCCAGAAGACGGGCGTCCTCATAAAAATCTATCTTCGAGTGCGTTGCCACCCAGTAACAGTTGCGCTGTGCAAGCGCCGCGGTGCCGTTGCCTATATCCTCGGCGTGCAGACTGGCGGCATTCTGGAACAGAGTAAATGCTGCCGGCGGCTGCATTTTGGGCTGCTTTCCGCACAGATCCGGCGTGAGCATCTGCGTAAACGAAAATTTTTTCAACTCATTCATATCGCGTGCCTCCGATTACAAATACTAAACACATGTATAATATTATATCACAAATCGGAACTTTTCGGTGAAACATTTGTGAACATACCATTAGAAATTAATGAGAAAAAATCACGGCAGCCGAAAACCCGGTAGCCGTGAAGTAATAATTTTATTTTGCCGACGACATGGCGTATATCTCGAAAACGCCTCTGGCTGTCATCGTGCCGCTGTCGTCATACACCGAGGTTTCGACGACATTCACCGTGCGGCCCGGCTTTATGAGCTTTGCCTCGCAGCGCAGTTTGCTGCCCCTGCCCGGGCGCATGAAATATAAATTGCCGCTGAGAGTGACGAAATTATCCGTTTTCGGCGAAAGAATAACGCCGGCGGCGACATCGCACAGCGAATAGACCAGTCCGCCGTGCACCATACCCAGAGGATTGAGCGACTCCGGCTGCATTTCGACCTCGACAACGGAGCTGTCGTCGTCTACATCGCGCACGACTATGTGATTGTGTATATTATATGCGCATCTTGAGTTGAGCAGCTTGATAAGCTTTTCTTTCTTTTCTATGTCCATGCCGGACCTCCTGAAATACGAACTGACATCATATTTTATAATAACTTTATTCTTTTGTCAAAAAGTATTGCAG
>CAVAPG010000153.1:0-2870 GCA_963590435.1 bacterium | reverse complement strand
CGCTGAACATAAATTCGTTTTATGTTCAGCGTTTCAAGTACAAAATATTTTAAATGTGTTTAAATATATATCATTTTTGCGGCCCGTGTATATCCTTCAGCTTTGGAAAATAATTGAGCATTTCTTCGGGAGTTTCTTTAAATCCGTCGCTTATCCACTTTCGCAGCACGCTGAGTCCTCCGCCCGTGGCCGCGGCTAAACTGTATAGAGCTTCGTCAACATTTACGTTGGGGTGAAATTTTTCAAGCCAGCATTTATATTGCTCATGGAAAAGCTTTTGGACTTTTTTCATCGCACATTTGCCATGCTCACTGCATAAGATAACATTGCAGTACTTTGGATGCTTCGATAAAAGCTTCATAAAATCACTTAAGATGCTCAGCGATACCTGCCTGTCCGGCTTCTCAATGCTGAACAAATAGACAAGATGAGGTCTTAGCATTTCCACATACCATGAGTTGATGTAGTCAATAAGATCATCAATGTCGATAAAGTGATTGTAAAATGTTCCGCGGCTTATCTCGGCGCTTCGGCATACGTCGGTTATCTTTATATTTAAGGATGATTTTGACTCCACAAGGTCAAGGAAGCTGTTGACAATTATATTTTTCGTAAGTTTTGATTGCTTTTCTCTTATCGTTTCATTCATAATACCGTATCCACCGCATGTTCGTTGTGTCGTTTAACCTGACTAACTGCATCTATATTTTATTCTTATCACATGATTTTTTCAGAGTCAAGAAAAATTGAAAAAGCCCGGAGTGCGAGCTTGATGCATGACGGCATTGATAAATAAGAAAAATCCTGTAATCTCAAGGACTACAGGATTTCCTACAATTTGGCGGAGAGTGTGGGATTCGAACCCACGTGGGCGTGAGCCCAAACGGTTTTCAAGACCGCCTCGTTATGACCACTTCGATAACTCTCCGGATGTTCGATTATTGAAAAGAGCACACTCGAGTGTGCTCTTTTCAGTGGCGCAGAAGGAGGGATTTGAACCCTCGCGCGCTTTTGACACGCCTACTCCCTTAGCAGGGGAGCCCCTTCGGCCTCTTGGGTACTTCTGCACGCCGCTGAAATATAATAGCATAGCCCATCGGTGATGTCAAGAAATTTATTCACTAAGAGTCCGGCATAATCGGCTTATCCGGCATAATCGGCTTATAAAATAGCTTTGCGTATTGCTCTGACTTTTTCCGTAATTTCGGCAAATTGAGCGGGTGTGATTGCCTGTGCGGCATCGCATTTTGACTCTGCAGGATTGTTGTGAACCTCGATCATCAGACCGTCTGCCCCTGCCGCGGCGGCCGCCAGAGCCATTGGCTTTACATATTTTGAATGCCCTGTTGCGTGGCTTGGATCTACGATTACAGGCAGACGACTGAGATCTTTTATTACTGCTATTGCGGATAGGTCCAGCGTGTTGCGAGTTGCCGTTTCAAATGTGCGTATTCCTCGCTCACACAAAATTACCTGTTCGTTTCCGCCGCTCATAATATACTCGGCCGATGTGAGCAGCTCCTTGATCGTATTTGCCCAGCCCCTCTTTAAAAGAACCGGCTTATTTAGCTTTCCGAGGGCTTTCAGAAGCTCAAAATTCTGCATGTTTCGAGCGCCGACTTGAATTACGTCGACTTTTTCAAACAGTGGCAACTGCGATTTGTCGGTTATTTCGCTGACTATGGGCATTTCGCACTTATAACCTGCATCAATTAGAAGAGACAGACCGTCAGCCTCCATGCCCTGAAAGCTGTACGGAGAGGTGCGTGGCTTGAATGCGCCGCCTCTGAGAAGCTGTGCTCCTGCGGCTTTTACCTTTTGCGCGATATCTGTTATTTGTGCTGCGCTTTCAACCGAACACGGACCGGCAATCATCGTAAAAGCACCGCCTCCGAATTTAATCCCACCAATGTCTATAGTGCTTGGTTCATTTGAAATATTCCGTCCGGCAAGCTTGTATGGCTGAGATACCGCACGAACATATTCGACTATGTCCATATCTTCAATATAGGCAGCATCGAGTCTGTCGGCATTTCCGATTACTATGAGCACAGTTTGATTTTCACCGCGCGTTGTCTGAACCTCAAGATCATGGCACCGTATCCAGCATCTGAGTTCCTCGGTCTGCTCGGGGGATGCGTCATGCTTAAGAACAATTATCATAGCGATTGCCTCCGAAAAACATATCTTAAATCACTTTCTTAATAAATTATATCACATGGGTTAAGTGTTTTCAATTTTTTGCTTGACAATATGCGTTCATCTGCTATAATGCAAAAGAAAACTGAACACCTTATCAAGAGTGGTGGAGGGAACGGCCCTGTGAAGCCCGGCAACCTGCGTAGGCAAGGTGCCAAATCCGGCGGTGATTATCGAAAGATGAGGCTTATGACCAAATTTGTTGCTCCGTCGGCCGACGGAGTTTTTTAATTGCCTGATGTGTGTTCGGAAAAATTATTTTTCGGAGGAAATTAAAATGAGCAAAAGACTTTTTACATCTGAATCGGTGACGGAAGGACATCCCGACAAAATCTGCGACCAGATATCGGATGCTATCCTGGATGCCATCCTTGAGAAAGATCCAAACGGTCGCGTGGCATGTGAAACAACGGTTTCAACAGGCCTTGTACACATCATGGGCGAGATAAGCACAGAATGCTATATCGACATTCCCAAAATTGCGCGTGATGTAATCCGCGATATAGGCTATGACAGAGCAAAATACGGCTTCGACTGTGACACCTGCGGCATAATCACAAATATCGACGAGCAGTCTGCTGATATTGCACTCGGTGTTGACAAATCGCTTGAAGCAAAAGAGAGCGGCGACAGCGAACTTGACAACGGGGCAGGGGATCAGGGTATGATGT
>CAVAPG010000152.1:0-2914 GCA_963590435.1 bacterium | reverse complement strand
GTGTAAGGGGAGCTGTCACCGCAGGTGACTGAGGGGTTGCCATGGCGTCTTGTGCTGCAGTCAAAACAGTACGGCATGAGTAGAAGCCACGCCCTTGGCGCCCCTGTGTAAGGGGAGCTGTCAGCGAGAGCTGACTGAGGGGTTGCCATAGTTTGTACGCAGTAGGTTATATGCTTACACTGCCGCTTTAGTCTGCAACCCCACCACCGCAAGCGGTCCCCCTCCCCTTACACAGGGGAGGCAATGAGGAAACCGTAGCTCTGCTCTCCTGTTTTTACAGTGGGATTTAGCATGCAGATAATTAGCGTGTCATGAGTAAAACCCTCGCCCTTGGCTCCCCTGTGTAAGGGGAGCTGTCACCGCAGGTGACTGAGGGGTTGCCATGGCGTCTTGTGCCGCAGTCAAAACAGTACGGCATGAGCAAAACCCACGCCCTTGGCGCCCCTGTGTAAGGGGAGCTGTCACCGCAGGTGACTGAGGGGTTGCCGTACTTGCTACGCAGTCGGAATTTATTATTCCTCGCTCTTTTTCAGGACGCACTCGCAGTGCGAAAATCTATTCAAAACGCGCACGGGCTCTGTGCGCAGGATTATATATCTGCACCCTCCGGCGGTGACAATGTCGCCCTCGGCAAGATCCTCTTTGCAGCAGATAAGCCGGTATTTTGAGTTGTCTGCAATGCCAGGCGCGAGGTGCTGTCTGTGCACCGACGCGTCGTCGGGGTCAAGGCAGGAGATAAATCCCCTGCCCTCGATGCCGTTTATATAAATCCTCTCACCGCGCCGGCCGATGAGCCTTTGCGTTATATTCACGAGCGCACCCCCTTGAATTCGAAACCGCCTTTGTCAATATACGCGCCGAGGATGTCCTCGGCGGCCTTCCGCAGTGCCGCGGCACAGGATGGATCGGTCTGTACAGAAAGTCTGCCGGCGGTAAACGCGCTCACGCCGCCCGCCTGCGCCGTGAGCATATCCAGATACATGGCAGACGCAAGCATTGCCGCCGCGGTGGAAAAGGCATCGCCCGTATCCTCGGCCGACACGCCCTTACGGAGCATGGATTTAAGCCGAATCTCGGCGGCAGAGCACAGCGTGCGCAGCATCTGCGCGTCTGTATCGGGAAGGCTCTGCCCCAAAAGCGTCAGGGCCTTGAGCTCGGTGTCTTCGCTGCACATATCGGGCATATCAGACGTTCAGCAGCTTTGATGCCCCGTCATAGAGCTTTGCAAAGCCGGAAATGCTGGTTATCGCTGCGCGCTCAAGCTGGCGGTCGATAAGTCTGTCGTACTCAACGCTGACATCGCCTGATGACACCATTTCAAGGGCGTAGCCCTTGTCCAGGCCGATTATTTTGCCGTCTGCCAGTGCCGAGCAGCGGATAAGCTTTGCGCCGAGTGGATTTCCGGCCTCGCCCGTGCCCTGGAAATTAAGTCCCGTCAGAGGGTTCTGGAACTCCGGACACTTGAGAATTTTCATCATCACGTCCGGAGAAGCGAGCATCGTGTTCATCGCATACGGATCGAAGCTGTTCCAGAAATTCAGAAGCTCGGAATAGCTCAGACTTCCGGCCGTTCCGCCTATTTTGCCGTCGCCGACGCTCATGGACTCGGCCTCGTTGCCGTTGCCGTCGCCGTTTATGAGGACATCTATCGCGTCCTCAAGATGCATACGCATGATCTGATTGCCTATCTGCCTGAGCATGACCGAAAACAGGTCGAGGCGCTGGAAGCGTATGGCCTCATAGGACGCAACGAGCATTCTGCCGCGTTTTTTAAGGCTCACGAGATGATCCGATGCCTTAACCTCGGTCTGCGGAATTGCCGCGCCCTCGCCGACAAAGCGCAGGCTTTTGTCATCGTCCGTTGCCGCCGAATAAATCGAGCGGTAGTCCATGCCGTCAAAGCGCGTGACAGTTGCGGTTATCGAGGGGAGAATATTCCCCTCCTCCATGCCGGCACGGACGCTGCGCGAAACGTATTCGGGAAACAGCACCGCAGAGTCGGCGGTCGAGAAAAACTTCTCAACGGCATCGCTGCCCGCGCCGCGGACCTTTATGTCAAAACGCTTGAGCTGACGCTGAAACGCATCGAGCCCCTCATAGGGCGTGCCTATATAATTTTCGTTGGGGTCGAGCTCCTCGAGCGTCTGCTCGAAGCTCTTGCCGCGCTGCGAATACATGCCCTTTTCGAGCTTAACGGAATTAAAATCATATGCCATAATCATATCCTCCTCACATCATAAAGCCGATTCTGCCGTTTTCGGAATCGACGCTTATCACAAAATATTCTCTGCCGCCGGATACGGTCTTCACGCCGCCGTCGCCGTCTGCGGCAAGGTATGCAAAGCCGGCAGCCGGAAGCTGTCCGCTGCAGCCGAGTTCAACATAGCCCGATGTTTTCACCGTGGCATGGCTGTCTGTGTGCCTGATGCACACGCCGATGAATTTTTCGCCGTCCGAGCAGGCTGTCACCGTGCAGCTGTCGGACATTCCGACGGGCTGTCCGGCCTCCGATCCGTTATTGTAAAACGAGAGCACCTGCTCTCCCACGCCTTCAAAGCTAACCTTCGTTTTTGTGTTCATTCAAATTCTCCTTGTATTGAAATATCGAATTGCTGAATTTTATTAATTTCATGCCGAACCCCCTCGCCTTGTCGCGAATTTGCACCAAATCGGAGCAAATAACTCGCCGCCGTGCTGTTTATCTGCTGTGCGAACCGCAACGGCAACCCCTCAGGCACCTCCGGTGCCAGCTCCCCTTACACAGGGGAGCCAAGGGTGTGGCTTCTACTCATGACGCGCTAATTATCTGCATGCTAAATCCCACTGTAAAAACAGGAGAGCACAGTGTAACGGTTTCGGCATTGCCTCCCCTGTGTAATAGTAGTGCGGATTGTAAAATCTATGCTTCGGAGGA
>CAVAPG010000151.1:0-2946 GCA_963590435.1 bacterium | reverse complement strand
GACCAGAACATTGCCCTTGGCAGCAGTAAACATTTCGCGTATATGGCTGCCGAGCTCTTTTCGAACAGGTATGTTTTGCAGATTCGGTTCGGTGCTCGAAAGTCTGCCGGTTGCGGTCACGGTCATGCGGAAATTGGTCCTTATGCGTCCGTCGGCATCGATAAGCTTGACAAGTCCGTCGGCGTATGTCGATTTGAGCTTTGTCAGCATGCGGTAATCAAGGACCATATTGATAATAGGATGCTTGCCGCGAAGCTTCTCGAGCACATCGGCGTTGGTGCTCCAACCGGTTTTGGTTTTCTTGCCGGCAGGGAGCATGAGCTTTTCAAAAAGCACATCACCGAGCTGCTTCGGCGAATTGATATTAAACTCACATCCGGCAATATCATATATTTCTTTTTCTAATTTTTTAATATCTTCTGTAAGGCTTTCTCCAAAACTGACAAGTGCGGCCTTGTTGATCAAGAAACCTTGATTTTGCATATCGGCAAGAACTCTGCAAAGCGGCATTTCTATCTCGTAGAATAGCTTTGTCATTCCCAACTGCTCAAGCTTTTGCTTAGTAATAGAATACAGCCTGTATATCGCTTCGGCTCCGCTGAGTTCAGTTCCGCAATGCCCGATGCTCACGCGGCTTAAACTATAGTCGCCGGCAGTTGCGTCGAGCAGATAGCAGGCGAGGGCAGTGTCGTAAATAAACCCGTCAAGCGGCAGCTTTTCCGATATCAGCTGCGTCATCAGGTCCTTAACATTATGAGAAATTTTCTTAGTCTTATCGGAGAAGATCAGCTCCGTCAGACGTGCATAATCATCCCCGAGTACCGTCCACCGGGCGTGATAAACGCAATTTCCGTCGCATATCTCTATGCTGTCGAAGCTGTCATCGACAAATACCGATATTTCGTCTGCTGCATCGACTGCTTTTTTTATTTCTTCAAACTCTGCATTTTCAATGTGCGGCATGCGTGCAATAGAATCTGCGCTTGGTGCATCTTCGCTTTCGGCGATACCCCATTTTTCAATGAATTTATTAAATCCGAGTTTTTTCAGTATGTCGTAAAGTTCCGGCTTGTAGTTTTCATTCCATAATGCATTGTCCGGGGAAAATTCTATCGGTGCATCGGTTATTATAGTTGCAAGTTCATATGATAAGAATGCGCTGTCTTTGCCGTCGCGAAGTTTTTTGCGCATACCGTCCTTGATATCAAGAGTATCGAGATTTGCATATATGTTTTCAAGATCGCCGTAGTTTTGAATAAGTGACATTGCGGTTTTCTCACCGACTCCGGGCACACCGGGGATGTTGTCTGACGCGTCACCCATGAGCGCTTTAAGATCAACAATGTGCTTCGGTTCAAACCCGTATTCATCAAAAAATAACTCAGGCGTATACTCAGTCGTCGTTGTTTGACCCATTCGGCTCTTTACATGACAGACATGGGTCCTGCTGCTTATAAGCTGAAAACTGTCCTTGTCACCGGTGATGATTCGGCAGTCCCAATCTTTGCTGCTGCACACTGACGCAACAGTTCCGAGCAGGTCATCTGCTTCATAGCCTTCAAGCTCAAGACGATGAATTCCCATCGCATCGAGCACCTGCTTTAATATCGGCATCTGAATGGCAAGTTCCTCCGGCATGCCTTTGCGCTGGGCTTTATAGCCTTCGTAGCGCAAATGACGAAAAGTAGGGGCTTTGAGATCGAAGGCGACGCAAACAGCCTCCGGGTTTTGCTCCTCCAGCAATTTTTTTAATATAGAAAGGAAACCATAGACTCCGTTCGTTGGTGTTCCGTCAGGCGCATTAAGCATTCTTATGCCATAAAAAGCGCGGTTGACTATGCTGTTTCCGTCAAGTATCATCAGTTTCATTGCTTCACCTCGCCACGCAGGCGTACTATTTCATCTCTCAGCTGAGCTGCAAGCTCAAATTCAAGCATTTTTGCGGCAGCTTTCATTTCTCTTTCAAGTTGCTCAATGAGCTCTTTTCGCTCGGATTTTGTAAGCTTTACGCCGTCGGCACGACGAAGCGTCTTTTCGCTGGAATTTGATATCTCAATAAGTTCACGAACGCTTTTGACAATAGTTTTGGGAACTATACCGTGTTCCTCGTTATATGCAGCCTGTTTTGCCCGTCTTCTTTCGGTTTCATCAATTGCAAGACGCATGGAGCGGGTTACGGTGTCGGCATACATGATAACAGTGCCTTCTGCATTGCGCGCTGCACGACCTATAGTCTGGATAAGGCTTGTCTCGCTTCTGAGGAATCCTTCCTTATCGGCATCGAGTATTGCGACGAGGCTGACTTCAGGTAAATCAAGACCTTCTCGCAACAAATTTATGCCTACAAGGACATCAAAATCACCGAGGCGCAGACTTCGTATTATTTCCATTCTCTCGATTGCTCCGATATCGTGGTGCATATATCGGCATTTTATACCGGCAGCGCCGAGATATTCGGTTAAATCCTCGGCCATTCTTTTTGTTAAGGTAGTTACAAGTGTGCGCTGACCCTTCTGTATGCGAATATTTATCTCGCCGATAAGATCATCTATCTGCCCGGCTATGGGACGCACAAAAATTTCAGGGTCAAGGAGTCCTGTCGGGCGAATAATCTGCTCGGCAATCTGACCGGCTCTTTCGCGTTCATAGTCTCCGGGAGTTGCTGAGACATAAACTGCTTGATTTATTCTCTGCTGAAATTCCTCAAATTTGAGCGGCCGATTATCAAATGCGGATGGAAGCCTGAATCCGTATTCAACAAGCGATTCTTTTCTTGCCCGGTCTCCGCGATACATGGCCCTTACCTGAGGCAGCGTGACATGGCTTTCGTCAACAAAAAGAAGAAAATCCTTCGGGAAGTAATCAAGTAACGTCATAGGTGCCGAACCGGCAGGGCGGTTTGATATAATGCGGGAATAATTCTCAATCCCCGAACAATATCCGAGC
>CAVAPG010000150.1:0-2955 GCA_963590435.1 bacterium | reverse complement strand
GGCCCCTGCCCGGGTTTCTGATTTGCCATTGAGTTCCTCCTTGTGAGGGTGATTGATTATTGTGTTGCTGAAAGCTTTTTTCTGCCTAAAAAACATGAAGTGATGCAGCCGCTGAGCATGTAGGAGTGTCGATAAGGCTCAGACGATTTTGTCAGGAGCATCTGAAGCTCTTAGCTCATGAAACAGCTTTTTGCCTTCCAGAGCGAGTATAACGAAAAATGCGGCGGCAAAATATATCGGTTTCAGGCCGTTGATCATCGATTGATAATCTTCCTGCGAGTTCATGGAAAAAGCCGCAAAATACTCCATATAGCTTGACAGCGAGGACAAGGTAATAACTGCAGGAATGTACCACTTCTTCCGGTCGTACATGAAATATACTATCGAAAGGATTTCTGCCATGTAGAAGTAACGTTCATGCATATTGGGCAAAATGTAAGGAGCAAGCAGCGCCGCAAGGAAAAACAGCCTTAATAGCTGGGTGTCATCTATTTTTTTCACAAATTTCAGACTGTATCTCGTAAATGCCAACAGAACGCCGAGAGATAGATAAAGGCTCATGTTAGTTATGGCATTGGATTTGGGACTGCCAAAGAAACACCACACGGACGGAGCATTGAACGTAAGTCCTTTGTATTGCCCCATCTGGTTTGTATATATACTCAGGCAGGACAGCAGACTTCTTCCGCAAAGAACAGCAGGAAGCAGAGAGATAAAATAGACCGCCGGAATCCAGAGCAAGTGCTTCAGCTTTACCTTGCCTTTGAAAAGTGCGACACACATTGCAGGGAGAATAAACACGGCCTGAAGCTTGAAACAAAATGCCGCTGTCCAGCTGATTGTGCATAATCTGCCCTTGCCTTGTATTGCCGCCATGATTGATATAATACAGAATGCAACATAGACGGAATCACACTGTGCCCAGAAAGCGCTGTCAATCATAATTGTCGGAGAAAACAATATGATCAAAAAAGAGCCAAGCTGCATGTGTTTATCATCTGTGCTGCATGCAACAAGCTTCATTACGGCATAGGCCATGATAACATCGAACAGGCAGGAAAATGCCTTAATGTTGAGAAGTGTCTCCCCCCCCACTTTGGAAATAATTGCAAGGAAATAAACATACGGCAGGTTGTAATTGCCGGTAGGTGTGCTGAGTGCGTCCTTTAAGCTCATTCCGCCAAGCTGCGATACCCACTCGCTGAGGTAGACCTTGTAATCCCCAGATTCGAACGGCAGAAGCGCCACTCTTGCAAACATCGCGCAGCAGATGCAGGCAGCTGCAATCAGAAGCTCTGCAGCGTCAAATTTTTGCTGAATTACGAGCAGAAGCATTGATAATGCAAAGAGCCCGGCAAATATTACGGCAGTGGGTACGGGCCACCATACGTCCACGGAGAATGCGCGCTTGAAAATAAAAACTCCGAATACGAGTGCAATCAAAAGCACGCATACGAGCTGCCGCCATATGCTTGCCATAATATAAGCCGTTGAATTTTTCAAAGTACGTATCATTCTTCTGTAACCCCTATACATAAGTGCTGATTATCTATAATAAACTCTTATGCCTGAAAAATCAAGCTTTCTGCTTAACTATGGAAGCCTTCGTGGACGGGATCGCTCGATAACGCCCATAAAATCCATCTGAGACCTTAACTATGGCCTCGGCTTAAACAGATCGTGTCTCTTCCAGCTTTATAGATTGTTATTGTTACAGCCTCTAATTCTATGTAGGGAGAATAAATTCCGGTTGCAGATAATGTGGATGAGGTTTATAATCAACAAGAGTGTTTCGCTGGGGAGGAAAAGAAGTGGAGAACAGCAAGAAAAAGACACAATTTATTGTAATGGCAATGGTTGTACTTATTGTGCTGACCAGAGCATTGACTATATCGCACAACATGGAACTTCACCCAGATGAATATGTTTTTTATACTGCCGCACAGAGCCTCAAGGGTTATCTTTCCGGATCGTCCCCTATTTACGAAGAGGTCAAGGAGTACCCAGAGGGGGCCATCGTTATGCAACTGCCGTTTCATATTATGACAGCTGTATTAAATCGTCTTTTCAATTGTTCTATAACTCCTCAACTTAGTGGCCGTATTGCTGCAGTCTTCTATTTTACTGCGGGTGCAGTTTTGGGGTGCATTATATTGTACCGGTATTTTTCACAAAAGCCACTGTACATGATGCTGTATGGCCTAATATTAGTTTTTTCAATAAGGCATATAATACAATCACGTTATGGTACGGCAGATGCAATTACTTTATTCCTTTTAATGGCTGTTCTGCTGCTTACTGCAGAAAGTATGACGAGAATTCATTGTTACCGATATTTATTTGCTGCATTTTTTGCAGCAGGTGCTCTTGGCGCATCAAAATATCCACTGTTCTTTTTCGCAGCGATTCCCGTATACGGAATGGTGGTTTTATTCAAGCAAACCGCAAGAGAGAAAAGAATATTAATCACTTTAGCAGCCCTTGCGTTTTTGTATTTCGGATTTGCAGTTTTATCTCCCAAGGCAGCTTTTGATCCTGTGTACATATGGAGAGCCTCGACGAGGGAGATTGGTGCATATATGGCGTCCGGAGGTACATCCTTATTCGAAGCTGTGTGGACACGGTTTATGTCAATTTTAACATATTCTATGCTTTGCTCAGGTTTCCCGTTGGCGCCGATTTTTTTCATCATTGGTGCAAGATATATGCGTTTAGCGTGTGATAAAGAGAAAAGTGCCCAGCGTCTGTTTGCTATGGTCATTCCGATACTTACGGCAATCTTTTTCACGTATAACCTTTTTGTAAGCCTTCTTGTTTTTCGCACATATTATCCCTTCTTTTTCATTTCGGATTTGTATGCTGTAATGGCAATAGGAAGGTGGACTGAAACCGGAAAAATTAAGAGATTTGCGGTATGCTTTCTTACTGTGATTATGCTTGCCAGAAGCATATATT
>CAVAPG010000149.1:0-3020 GCA_963590435.1 bacterium | reverse complement strand
ATCCTCAACATAGTACAGTCTGTTATGATATTCTATTTCTTTTCTCAGCTGCTCAATTTCTTTTTTTGCGTCCATATTTATCTCCGTATCAGATAAAAATTATTCAAGCATTTCATTAACTGCCATCATTATGCCAAGCTTGCCGGATTCATAGGTGATACCTCCCTGAACATACAGCATATACGGCTCGCGCATAGGACCGTCAGCGGATAATTCTATAGATGAGCCCTGAACAAATGCTCCTGCCGCCATTATAACAGGGACATTGTAGCCCGGCATCTGCCACGGCTCCGGACTTACATAGGAGTCCACCGGCGCGCCGCCTTGAATACCTCGGCAGAACTTCTTCATGTTTTCCGCGCTTCCCAGTGTTACCATCTGTATAATATCATTCCTCTGTTCATCAGGTGCCGGAGACGATTCAAATCCGAGTTTGCTCATCATTGCCGAGCAAAATACCATAGTCTTTATTGCCTGAGCCACAACATGAGGCGCAACGAAAAGTCCCTGAAACAGAAGCCTGTTATTTCCCAGAGTTGCACCGCATTCGCCGCCTATTCCCGGCGTTGTAAGACGCATGGCGGCATTCTCGACAAGCTCTTTCCGACCGACTATATATCCACCGGTCGGGGCAAGTCCGCCACCCGGATTTTTAATAAGTGAACCCGCCATAAGATCTACGCCGTATTCGGTCGGCTCATGCTCGCCTGTAAACTCGCCGTAGCAGTTATCTACCATGACATTTACATTTGGGGCTACGCTCTTGACTGTTTTGCATATTTCTCCTATTTCTTCAGCTGAAAATGCTTTTCTGTTTTCGTAGCCTCTTGAGCGCTGGATAAGTACTGCCGTGATTGTTTTATCTGAGAGAGCCGCTTTTATAGACTCGAAATCCGGTTCTCCGTCTTTGAGATCTACCTGCTTGTAATTAATGCCGTAGAATTTGAGTGAACCATGGCAATCACCCTCTATACCGATAGCATTTCTAAGTGTGTCATAGGGAAGTCCGGTAACGGAAAGCAGTGTATCCCCCGGTTTGAGCATTGCAAACAAGGCTGCCGACAGCGCATGGGTTCCGTTTACAAATCCAATACGGACAAGGGCGGCTTCCGTGCAGAAAACCTGTGCATAAACCTTGTCAAGCACTTCCCTTCCGAGATCGTCATATCCGTATCCGCTTGTTCCGGCAAAGCAGGAATCGGAAACTTTGTTGTCCTGAAAAGCAGTCATCACCTTGCGTGTATTAGACATTGCTATGCAGTCAATGAGCTCAAACTGCGGTTTGATTTCCTCTTCTGCTTGTTTGGCTAGTTCATATACTCTTGGTTTTATATTATTTATGTTCATATTACAGCTCCATAACTATCTGCTTAAAATACCTGCCTCGCTCCATGAAGTTTTTGAATTTATCAAAGGCCGCGCACGCTGGAGACAGAAGCACAATGTCTCCGCTTTCGGCAGCTTCTGCGGCAGAAAGTACAGCAGTTTTAAAATCATCTATTTTTTCTATCGGCAATGTACCGTCATAGTATTTTGATTTGATAACAGCATCGTATATTTTTTCTGTAGTAGCCCCTGTGAGGTACAGCTTTTTTACATGCCGGCAAATTTCATCTCCAAGCTCATCAAAAGGTATGTGCTTATCATAGCCTCCGGCTATAAGTATCGGCTTGGTTTTGAGCGCATGCAAGCCTGCAGCCGCGCGTGTGGGGCTAGTGCCGATAGAATCATTTATGAATGTCACGCCGTTTAATATCCGAACCTGCTCAAGTCTGTGTTCAACACCGGCAAATGTCTTGGCGACTTCAATACATATATCGTCACCCACATAACCATCGGTCGCCGCAAATGCTGCCATATAATTTTCGAGATTATGAGTTCCCGGAAGTTTTATGTCATCAGATGACATGATGGCTTGCAAAATTCCGTTATGGGCGCGTTTGATAACACCGTCTGCGCAAAAAATGCCGTTGTCAACCTTGGCTGCCCGACTGAAATATGATATTTGCGACTTTGCTTTTTCGGCGTAATACGATGAATAAGCATTTTCGTGGTTAAGCACAAGACGGCATTTCTCATCCTGAAGCGCAAATATTGAGCTTTTGGCATCAATATAATCACGGTAATCCTTATGCTTATCAAGGTGATTGGGAGATATATTTGTTATCACTGCAACATCCGGCTTACATTTCATACTGTGAAGCTGAAATGAGCTCAGCTCAAGCACAACCATGTCATTTGAATCTATACTGTCAACATCGCACAGAAGAGGCCGGCCGATGTTTCCGCCGAGGTGAACCGTATAGCCCTGAGCCTTCAAAAGCTCTGATATTATAGTTGTCGTTGTTGTTTTTCCGTCGCTGCCTGTAACTGCGAAAATTTTGCAGGGGCAAAGTCTCATGAACAGTTCCATTTCCGATGTAAGCTCCGCACCATGTTCCACAGCGGACTGCAAATGCTCATCAAACGGCATAAGACCGGGTGTTCTGAAGATCAGATCATAATCAAGATTATCAAGGTAGCTGTCCCCAAGACTAAACTTTGCACCAAGTGCAAGAAGGTTATCGTATTCTTCACCGAGCTGCTGTTCGTCTCGCTTATCACAAGCTGTGACATTGCATCCGGAATTCAGCAGTTTTTTTATGAGCGGCATATTGCTCACGCCGATGCCTATGACGGCAATACGCTTATTTTTTGTGCCATTTATATATTCATTCAAAGTCATATACTGTCCTCCCTTAACTAATTTATTATACGGCTTTTGATACACGAAGACAAGAATTTTCTATTGACTAAAGCTTCGATAATGATTAAAATAACCAAAGAGTGGGCCGAACGACCGCGGGTGCATTTCGAAAGAAAGTACATGAGGAAAGTCCGGGCTCCACAGGGCAAGGATAGCGGGTAACGCCCGCCAGGGGCAACCCTCGGACAAGTGCAACAGAAATATACCGCCGAGAAATCGGTAAGGGTGGAAAAGTGAGGTAAGAGCTCACTCGTCGCATGGAGACATGTTGATG
>CAVAPG010000148.1:0-3060 GCA_963590435.1 bacterium | reverse complement strand
GACAACCCCTCAGTCTGCTTGCGCAGACAGCTCCCCTTACACAGGGGAGCCAAGGATAGTGGCTTCCACGCTTGCCGTTCTGTTTTTCTTCTGTGTCAGTTGCAACGGCAAGCCCTTAGTAAGAATGCAGTGCTTATATCTATTCCCCGAGCTTGGAGCCGTTTACGGTGACGCTGCCCTCGATGATTATCTCGCCGCTGTTTTTAATGCAGATGCTCGCCTCGGCGGTTTCGAGATAAATATCCCCCGCGGCGTTTACGCTTATGCCGGCAGGCTCTCCCGAGCCCGTGCCTTTTCGTTTTATTTCACTCAGCCACATGCTCACACCTCCAGGGTCACTATCGTGCCCGCGCTCATCGAATCTGCCCAGCAGTGCGTTGATATGACCGTAAAAGTGCCGTTTACGCCGAGCTTATCGGCTGTGAGCTTCACCCTGTCGCCGGGGAAGCAGGCAAACTGCTGTGTTATCGTTATCTTCACGGCGCGTTTTCCGCGCATTGATTGGCTTATCTGATAGTCGGCAGTGTATCGCACGGCGTCCGCGCCCGTGCTTTTCGGAACACTGAGCTCCTTGTGGCATTTTCCGCCGCGGCTTATGAAATCGGGGTTTTCCACGGTGCTGACAGTGCCGCTGTAGCGGTTTCGTATGCTTATATCCGATATTATTCCGTAGCGTTCATCGCACAGCGATATGCCGGCAGCATCCTTTGAGGCATCGATTTCAATGGCATTGCCTGCGCGGTTATTTAGCACAAGCTTGCCGTCCTTTGTGAAAAACGGTGTCGTGCGCTTTGAATAGCTGCAAAAGCGCTTTATCGCGCTCCACGCGCTCTCGCCGCTGCTGACGGAAAATGCGCTCAGCGCGGCATCGGAATCCGGCCCTGCAGTTTCTATGCCGTAGGGCGAAACAAAGCTTTCGACAGCCTGACTCATGCTTATATGCTCCCATTGTCCGGCGCAGAGCTCATTATCGAGCAAAAGCGCGGCGTAGGAGCGGCCCGTTATTGTCACAACCGAGCCTTTTTCGTCGATGCTTATCGTGTATTCGTCAACCACGCCCGTAAACACCCTCTCACCCCTGTGCTCGGCGGTAAATCTGCAGGCCGACCCGAGTGTGGGCAGAAGCCCGGCATAATAAATAAAGCTCACCTCGAACCAGTCGCAGGGCTCGCCCATGCCGTGGCATATATCCCAGGACAGAAGCTCCGGCAAAGCCGTGCATTGTCCGTTCTTATCCGCAATGTATCCCTTCATTCTGCCTCCTTTTAGATTCAAGCCGTTCTTATAAGCCTGCCGAAGCCAAGCTCGGCATCGGGGTCTGAGATATCCTCGTTGAGCCCGGACAGTGCCGAAAGCGAAATGCCCTTTGCCTCAGCTATGCTTCGCAATGTATCGCCCTCGGCGGCACTGTAATATCTGACACGGTTTATATCCGCGGCAGGGTTTCCGTAGTCTGTTTCGTCTATGGCCTCCTGCGCATCGTCGAACGCATTGCCCGTGTATTCCCAGAACTCAAAGCTGTAGCTTATATAATCCTCCTTCGGCTCCTGACGGAGGCTGAGCTTTGCAAAATAAGCGCGCATGGCAGGCCATACGGGATGGATGAGTCTGCCGCCCTTGTTTTCCTCGAAAAGCGCGGCAAGGCGGCGAAAATTTTCATACGCCTGCGGGCCGACAAACTCGCCCTCGCCGCGGATTATTTTATTCTGAAGCCCCAGATCCTGCACCACATATCCCGAAAACGGCAGCTTATAGCTGTGCAGTGTCCGTCGGTACTCCACCTCGAACACTCTCGGATTGTTCGGCCACACAAAGCTTCGATACTGCATTGACGCAAGCATGTCTGATTACCTCCCCTGTTCTCAATATATCTCGGATTCGTTGTCGTATCTGCGTGCATCGCGCCGGAAATAATCCGACAGATATGCCATATCGCGCCGACGCACCGTAAATATCCTCTGCTCATCGAAATTCACGCCGTTTTCATCCGGCGTGTAGGATCTTATGCTTATCTGTTCTGCTTCGTTGTTCACTGCTTTTCTCCTTTTGCGATTATCGTGACCTTGTGCGCGACCGAGCCGTCGGCTTTTATTATCCTTTCGATCTGACTGCAGCGGCAGTCATCGTAGAGCCTTGCGCCGAGCTGAAGCTGAAATCTGCCGAGCTTTTCAAGCCTCGCGGCATCCGTGCCGAGCTCGAGGATAATCTTATACATTCCGTCGTATAAAAGCACGTCGCGCGGCCGGCTCTCTCCGAAGCATCGCAGGGGATATTCGCTGTAGGAGCGATGCACCTCGGCAAGCGTCACTCCGCCCAGAGGCACGCCGTCTGCGGCAGCCATGCCGATATCGGCAGGATACGCCCTTATTATCTCCGCCATATGCCCTCCCCGCTCAGCTCATATTCCGAAACCGCGCCGTCGCGCCACTGACGCACAAGATACGCTTTGCAGTCTGCCTTGCAGGGCAGATGCAGCATGCGGCCGGCGGCATCATATGAAAGCCGGTCGGTTTCAAAACGCCTGACGGAAACAAGCTCCGAGGCATCCAGCGCAGACTTCACCGCGTCTGCGACCTCAAGGCAGGTTTTTGACGCATTTTCCGGAGCATATACATCCAGTGCAAGGCTTATCTCGGCGCTGTCGCCGAACATTTCCCTTATCTGCCCGTCCTCACTGCACAGGCCAATGTAATTTCCCATTCCGGACGATGTTATTTTCATTGCCGCAATCTCAACGGTGACCTGCGGCACCGAGCTGTCAAGCGACTTATCCTCAAAAGCCTCCGCCGCATTTATTCCCGCGTTTTTCAGAAGCTCCACTATACCGCCCCTGACGGCTTCAAGCATACTATCTTCTCCTTTACAATCTTTTCCGAACACGCAGTAAGCCTGAGCTGTACCGACATGTGATTTTTTCTTTTTTCCGATTTTCCCTCTGCCGACCTTGTCTGCAACCCCACCACCGCTGGCTTCCCTGTGAAATAGCACGGCATGAGTAAAACCCACGCCCTTGGCTCCCCTGTGTAAGGGGAGCTGTCACCGCAGGTGACTGAGGGGTTG
>CAVAPG010000147.1:0-3067 GCA_963590435.1 bacterium | reverse complement strand
AGACTTTTGGCTAATGGAGCATCATTATTTTCATAATTTGCATTATGAGAAGTTCTCCGACGGCACGGTGAAGTGCATCGAAGATGAGATTCCGTTTGAGTTGCCTGATGGGTGGGAATGGATAAGGTTAGGCGTTGCCTTTTCTCATAATACAGGCAAAGCACTAAATAAATCAAAAACAGAAGGAACGATGTTAACCTATATTACAACATCGAACCTCTATTGGAACAGATTTGAAATAGACAAGTTGAAATCAATGCCATTTACAGACACAGAAGTTGAGAAATGTACTGTAAGAAAAGGCGATTTGCTTGTTTGTGAGGGTGGCGATATTGGTAGAGCTGCGATATGGAATTATGATGATGAAATCCGTATTCAAAATCATATTCATAGACTTAGGGCATATATTGAGCTGAATATTGAGTTTTATTATCATGTTTTCTATCTTTACAAGCTAACAGATATGATAAGCGGTAAAGGCATAGGCATACAAGGATTATCATCTAATCAGCTTCATTCTATTCCAATACCGCTTCCGCCAATTCAAGAGCAACACCGTATAGTAGATAAGCTAAATGAGCTTATTTCACTTGTAGAGTTTATTGAATTTGACAAAGATGACCTACAAAACACCATACAGCTCACTAAATCAAAGATACTTGACCTCGCTATCAGAGGCAAGCTCGTTCCGCAGAATCCCGATGATGAGCCTGCAAGCGTTCTCCTTGAACGTATCAGAGCCGAGAAAGAAGAACTTATCAAACAGGGTAAAATCAAGCGTGATAAGAAAGAATCTGTTATCTTTAGAGGTGAGGATAACTCTTATTATGAAGTTATCGCAAGTAAAACCACAAATATAGACGATGATTTACCCTTTGAATTGCCTGATGGCTGGGAATGGTGCAGACTGGGTAGCATCATGGATATATGTTCAAGTAAGAGGGTTCTACAATCTGAATGGAAAAAAGAGGGTGTGCCATTTTATCGAGCAAGGGAGATAGTAAAGCTATCTGAAACAGGGCGTGTTGATAATGATCTCTTTATATCCGAGGAACACTATCAAAATCTCAAGAAGGATTATGGCATACCTAAAAGCGGAGATTTAATGGTTTCAGGTGTCGGTACAATAGGAAAAGTATATATCGTATGTGAAAATGATAAGTTCTATTACAAGGACGCAAGCGTTTTATGTTTCCAAAACACCTATAATGCGTTATATCCACTATATGCAAAACTGTTGATAGATTCTTCATTTATGCAGAAACAAATGTCTGATAACTCAAAAGGAACTACAGTTGATACAATCACGATTTCAACTGCGACAACATATTTGTGTATACTACCGCCTATAAACGAACAAAAGAGAATAGCCGACAAGGTTAGCCAGCTATTCTCCCTGCTTGATTCCATTGCGGAAAATGTGAATTAATATAATAGCCGTTCTCAGCCGAGGAAGGCTATTTTATTACCATGTAACGATCTTATCGACGATAGCTTGCTGTTCGCTTGCGGTCTTACGGAGATAGATTCGGGTAGTTTCAATGCTCTCATGCCCCATAAGATCGGCAAGCAGAGCAATGTCATTATACTTCTCCAAAAAGTTCTTGGCATAGCGGTGACGGAAAGAGTGCGGATATACTACCTTTTTGTCAAGTCCGTACTTCTCGGCGTAGTTTTTGAGTTGCTGAGAGATACCTCTTGCAGTGATACGCTCACCAAAGCGATTCAGAAACAGGTAGCCCGATGTACGCTCCTGATTTTTGAGCCATTCAAGCGTTTCATTACGGAGCTTCTTAGGGATATACAGTCTACGGAGCTTCCCCCCCTTAGAATAAAGGTCAAAATAGCCCGTTTCAACGTGTTCAATCTTAATGCGGATCAGTTCGCTCACTCTCGCACCCGTAGCACAAAGATACCATACCACGAAGTACCATTCCATAATGCCGTCCTTTTTGAGCGATTTTTTCAGAAACTTGTAGTCTGCATTGCTGATAACATTTTCAAGAAAGTTCTTCTGCTGCACCTTGACCGCCTTTATGCGAAGCGACTCCTTGCCGAGATACACAAGGTACTTGTTCATTGCCTGAATACGGAGATTGACAGTTTTAGGCTTGAAATTCTCCATAAGATAGCCCTTGTAGGCAAGCAGGTTCTCCTTAGTGATACCGTCATAGTGTTCCTTGAAATACTTTACCGTCCAGAGATAGACCTCTATCGTGTTTGCCGAGAGATTGGTCTTTTTCAGGAACGCTTCAAATGTGTTGTCTGTCATTTACTTCTACTCCTTTTTATACTGAATTTGGTGCGAAATTCCTTGTATAATCATTATACCAAAAGAGTAGAAGTCTCTTATTATGAGAAGATCGGTGATACCGTCACTTGCATTGATGAGGAGTTGCCGTTTGAGCTGCCTGATGAATGGACATGGTGCAGAGGAGCAAGCTGTTTTTTGCCTATGGAAAGCCGAAAGCCATCCAGTAGTCATTTCAAGTACATTGATATTGATTCTATTGATAACAAGCATCAGGCGATAAGAGAAGCTAAGATAACAGAAACAGCTAAAGCCCCAAGCAGAGCAAGTAGAGCTGTATTTGACGGCAGTATACTGTTTTCACTTGTAAGACCATATCTTAAAAACATAGCTTTAGTAGATAGTAGTAATGCAGACAGTATAGCTTCAACAGGTTTCTATATTGCAACATCAAATGGAATGTTTATACCGAAATTTCTCTATATACTTATGATTTCTGCTTATGTAGTAGACGGCTTGAATCAGTTTATGAAAGGTGATAATTCTCCGTCTATAAACAAGGATAACATTGAGAAGTGGCTATATCCTGTTCCGCCACTTACAGAGCAAGTAAAGATAGCCGATACCGTTCAAAAATACCTCAGCATACTTGAAGATATAGAAAAGAGCCTCAGCTGAGGCTCTTTTCTATATTATGAAGCATCGTCATGATCTCGGCGCATTTATTTATAATTCTTTCCTGTTCATTCAGCGGAGGTACAGGGACTAAGTAATCGCAAACATAGTCCTTGCTTATTCGCTGTTGACCTACAACGC
>CAVAPG010000146.1:0-3099 GCA_963590435.1 bacterium | reverse complement strand
ATATGAAAACAATGTGTTTGCGCTGACCACCGCGGAGACAGCCTATGTGTTTCGGGTGACAAAATTCAGACATCTTGAGCATATCCACTACGGCGGCCTCGTGAAGCTTTCGGATGCGCAGTCTCTGGCGGTTAAACACGATATACAGACCGGCAGCAGCGTAATGTATGACAGCTCCGACGATAACTACTGCCTTGACAATCTGTGCCTTGAATGGTCGGGCGTCGGCAGAGGCGATTACCGTCAGACTCCGATTGAGGCAAAAATGCCCGACGGCAGCTTCTCATCGGATTTCTTGTACACGGGCTATGAGATTATAAACGGCTGTGTGCCGATGCAGAGTCTGCCGACCGCTTATGACGATGAGAAAACGGCGCAGACTCTGATCGTTTATATGAGCGAGCGAAACCACGCGGCAGAGCTTGAGCTGTATTATACGGTGTTTCCCAAGGCAAATGTCATAACGCGGCGCTGTGTTCTGAAAAACAGGGCAGAGGGAGATATATCCCTGCGGCGGATTATGAGCATGAGCGTTGATATACCCGACCGCGGCTTTCTTATGCACAGCTTTGACGGCGGCTGGATAAAGGAAACTCACCGACATACCCGGCCCGTTGAATACGGCATGTGTGTAAATTCGTCAACCACAGGCTCATCGTCAAACAGGCATAACCCCGGATTTCTGATCTCCGAAAAGCAGGCATGTGAGGATTACGGCAGCGTATGGGGCTTTAATCTTATCTACAGCGGAAACCATTTCGGCCTTGCGGAAAAATCAAATCACGATCTCGTGAGGGTACAGCTCGGCATCAATCCGCACTGCTTTGAGTGGATACTGCACAAGGGCGAGAGCTTTGAAACGCCGGAGGCGGTCATGAGCTTTTCCGAACGCGGATTCAACGGCCTGAGCGCGAATTTCCACAGCTTTGTAAATAACAACATCGTGCGCGGCAGGTGGAAAAATGCCGAGCGCCCGGTGCTCATAAATAACTGGGAGGCGTGTTTTTTCAATTTTAACCGCGAGAAGCTTCTCAGGCTTGCACGCAAGGCAAAAAGCATAGGCGTCGAGCTCTTTGTGCTCGATGACGGCTGGTTCGGGGAGCGCAACAGTGATACGGCGGGATTGGGCGACTATAATGTCAATCTGAAAAAACTGCCCGGGGGCCTCGGAGAATTTGCAGACAGCATTGAAAAACTCGGTATGAAATTCGGACTCTGGTTTGAGCCGGAGAGCGTGAATGTCGATTCCGACCTGTACCGCGCGCATCCCGACTGGGCGATAAAGCCGCCTGTCGGTGAGCCGAGCTTCGGAAGAAATCAGCTGCTGCTGGATCTTACGCGTGAGGAAGTGCGCGATTATATTGTCGAAAGCATGGGAAACGTGCTTGACGGCGCGAAGATAAGCTATGTCAAATGGGATATGAACAGGCACATGTCCGATGCGTATTCGCCGCGCCTTTCCGAGCAGGGTGAGTTTGCCCACAGGTATGTTATTGGCCTTTATGATATACTCTCGCGCATTTTCACTCCGCGTCCGCATATACTTCTTGAAAGCTGCTCGTCCGGAGGCAATCGATTTGACCTCGGCATGCTTTGCTATTCGCCGCAGATATGGGCATCGGATGACACAGACCCGATAGAACGGCTGGATATTCAGAGCGGACTTTCATATCTCTATCCGCAGTCGACGATGGGCGCGCATGTCTCGGCTTCTCCGCATCAGCAGACCTTAAGGGAAACTCCGCTGTCAACACGCTTTAATGTTGCGGCATTCGGTGTGCTCGGATACGAGCTTGAGCTGAAATATATGACGAAGGCCGAGCTCAGGGAGCTGCGGGAGCAGATAAAATTCTATAAGGCGCATCGCAGAACGCTTCAGTACGGCAGATTTTATCGTTTTGACGAGCACAAGGGCAATAAGCGCCACTGGCAGGTATCCTCTCCGGACGGGAAGGAACATATAGTAGGCCATTTCCAGACGCTCTGCACGGCCTCCGAGGGACCCGATATGCTCAGAGTGCATAATCTTAGCGCCGGAGCAAGCTATCATCTTGTCTGTAAAAAGCAGAGCCTGTTTGTAAAACGCCTCGGGGGTCTTGTAAAGCACGTCATGCCCGTAGAGCTTCACCCCGACGGCTTTGTGCTTCGCACGGCAAATAAGCTGATTACAATGCCCGACGGCGCAGAGGACTTTACGGCATCGGGCGCGGCGCTCATGTCCGGCGTGGGACTTAACAATCAATTTCTCGGAACGGGTTATAATAATAAGCTGCATATGTTCGGCGACTTCGGCAGTGCGCTGTACACGATAAAAAAGAAATAAAAAATATCACCGTGGGAATCTTTCTCACGGTGATATTTTCGCTTACAGGACAATAAATCAGGGAATGAAGATGTTATCCTCGCCGATGTCGGCAAGGGAGGGCGTTCCGCACATGTTCATGGTGTCGCGCAGCTGGGAGACAATCCTGTCCATATAAACCTTGAAGCCCTCCGCGCCTTCGGCATAGATAAACGGAACCACGGGACGGCCGATGAGCACGGCATCGGCACCGAGTGCAATGGCTTTGAATACATCAACGCCGCTGCGTATGCCGCCGTCGACGAAAATCTTGACCTTGCCCTTGACAGCCTTCGCAATTGCGGGAAGGACCTCAGCCGTTGCAGGGCAGCAGCCCTGAACTCTGCCGCCGTGGTTGGATACGACTATCGCGCTGGCTCCGGCTTCGACGGCCTTCTGCGCGCCCTTGACGGTCATGATGCCCTTTACGATAAACGGCATGTTCGCATATGAGATAATCTCGCGCAGCTCGTCGACAGACTTCGAGCCTGCGTTGGGGTTTAATTTTTTCAGGAACGGCAGTCCGGCACCGTCAACGTCCATTGCGACGGCAAATATATTATGCGACTTGACGCAGTCGAGTTTTTCGAAAACAAGCTCCTTGTTCCACGGCTTAATTGTCGGGATGCCGATGCCGCCGGCCTTTGCCATCTCCTCCACCGCTTCGGGGATAATCTGGGGGAACTCACCGTCGCCGGTCATTGCGCATATTCCGTATTCGGCGGCGGCATTGACGAGCACGCGGTTGTATGCAAGGT
>CAVAPG010000145.1:0-3102 GCA_963590435.1 bacterium | reverse complement strand
CCTGTGACGTCTCAGAAAGAGACGGTTGCGGTGAGAGAAGATATAAATTCGCTAACGCAGCCAGCCGAGCCGGAGCCCACCTCCGAAAATCCACCGCCGGAAGTTCAGACAGAAAAAGCTCCGACAGCTGCGAAGAAGCGCCGCGCGAAGAGCAAGCAAAAAAAATCACCGCTTATGAAGCTGTGGAACATAATTTCGACGATTCTCGTCATTGCGGTGATTTTGCTTGCAATTGCGCTTGTAGGTGTGCGGATTATAGGGTACACGCCGTATGCGGTGCTCTCCCCTTCCATGACGCCCGAATTTGTTCCCGGCGACCTCATTTATGTCAAGGAGGTTCCGCTCAATGACATTCAGGTCGGGGATGTAATCAGCTTTGTTGCAAGTGAGGACGGGACGATAGTCACGCATCGAGTTGCCGAGGTTGACAGCGAGGGCCGCAAGTTCTACACGAAGGGCGATGCAAACGAGAGCCGTGACGGAAATCCGGTGCTGTTTGAAAATGTCCTCGGTGTTGTTCAGTTTTCGATACCGAAGCTCGGATATGTTTCAAACTATGTTTCGAGCGAGGGCGGCAGATACGTTGCGATAGTCATTGTGCTGGTGCTCGTGCTGCTGTGGATAGTTCCGGAGCTGTTCCGACCTGAGGAAAAGAAAGAAAAAATAAAGGATCAAGACGGTATATAGTCGCGGACGGTTTTCCGTAAGCGATTTTATATAGAAAAAAATAATTTTTTATAGGAGGAGTAAAAAACATGACCAAAAGAAAAACCATCTACACCATTCTGGCTGTTGTGCTCGTATGCTGCATAGCAGTCGCAGGAACCCTGGCGTTTCTGACAGCACAGACAAGCGAAGTAAAGAACACATTTACTTCAACCGACACACTCGGCAAAATTGACCTCAAGGAGCATGAAGCAACTGCAAACGATAAGGGTGTTTACACTCTCGGCACAGCTGAAGTAACAGCCAACAGCTACAAGGTTCTCCCCGGTGTTAACCTGCCGAAGGACCCGTTCATCACCATCACCGATAAGAGCGATGTAGCTTCTTATCTGTATGTTGAAGTTGTTGACAAGCTCGGTGCAAACAGCGGCCTGAGCTATGCACTTACCACTGATTGGACAAAGCTCGATGTTAAGGGCGCAAACGGCGGCGATGTTTATGTATACCAGAACGGTCTGCTTATCACCGATAAGAACGCACCTGCTACCGTTTCCATCCTTAAGGACAATGTTGTAACTGTCGGACAGGATGTTAATGTCGACGAAAACGGCGTTGATATCATCTTCTACGGCTACATGGCACAGGCATCTGCCGGCGCTGACGTTGCAACTGCATACACTGCTTGCTTTGTTAACACCACCGTAGGCGAATAATATCCAAGTACGCAAAAACCTTTATATATCAATCATTTAAGGAGTATTCAGAATGAAAAGAAAAACCCTGATTGTCGCGGTTGCGGTATGTCTGGCTGCCATTCTTGCATTCGGCACACTGGCATTCTTCTCAGCCAATGACGACATCACCAACACTTTCATGGTCGCACAGTACGATCCTGAAAATCCCCCAACGGCAGACGATCTGTTCTCCGTCAAGGTCTACGAGACTAAGGACGGCGAAGAGACCGAAGAAGGAATCACCTACGAAAACATCAAGCCGGGCGATGTGCTCAGCAAGGATCCTACCGTTGAGAACACCGGCAAATATGACCAGTATGTTCGCGTGAATGTTACTGTAACTAATGCAAAAGCATGGCAGGCAGCATGTGCAAAGCACAACATCACCAATCTCAGCGACATTTTCGGTGATTTTAATGCTAAACTTTGGACTCGTTATGATGCCCCCGTTTATAACGAAGAGGCAGACACGCTTACCTACACTTATTACTACAACGGTGTTCTCGCTCCCGAAGAGAGCGTAACTCTGTTCAAGACTGTTACCATTCCCGAAGCATTCGATAATGCAGACATGGCAACTCTTGCATACTTCCAGCTGAGCGTTTCCGCAGACGCAATCCAGGCTGACAACACCGGTGACAACGCACACGATGCATTTGTAAACCACTGGGGCAAGTAATATTTTCTGAAGAAAATGCTCAGGGAGATTTATTCTCCCTGAGCGCAAACCCTTGATTTTACTATATTTTTTGACGACATAAGCACAATTCCCTGCCCGTGGGTTATCGGGAAACCGCTATTTGCGGGGATAATTATGTAAACCATACGCGAAAAGCGTTAATATATATTCTTACTTTATTTTTACTCTGGTTTAAGGAGGTGCGTGAATGACATGAAGAGAAGACTCGCAATTATATTCGGAGTTATAGCTGTTCTTGCCATTCTCTCGTTCGGGACATATGCCTATTTCACGGCGGATCAGACCGCCGAGAACGTCATAACGACGGGCAATGTCAAGCTCGAGATACACGAGAAGACGGCAACGGGAGAGGATTTCCCCAAGGAGGGGATAAGCGTCATGCCGGGCGACACCGTCAGCAAGATTGTTACGGTTGAAAACACAGGCGACCATCCGCTTTATCTGCGCATAAAGCTCACGGAGGGCGTCAGCGATGAGGCACTGACTACCGATGACTGCCTTGATATTGACATCAACCGCACAAACTGGATTGAAAAAGACGGATATTACTATTACTATCGCCCACTTCAGAGCGGCGAGACGACAGAACAGCTGTTTTCGGAGGTTTATTTTGACATAAACGCTGTCGATAATAAATACCTCGGAAAATATTTCACACTGAATGTTTCGGCTTCTGCGGTGCAGAGTGAAAATAACGGTGCAGATGTGCTCAGTGCAGTGGGCTGGCCCGAGGAGGAGGCTTCATCATGAACAGGAAAATTATCATAGTTATCCTTTCGCTGTGCCTGATTATAGGCATCGGCGTTGCGGGAACTGTCATGATGACCGGCGGCAGCGACGCTGTCGGCTGTGAGGTGGAGTTTTCCGCGGATACGGTCACGCTGTATTTGGCAGTGAATGGCGAGAGCTGCGCGGATTTTGCTGTTTCCTCTCTCCCCTCGCCCGTAACGGTCAGCGAGGAGATAAGCGGAGCGGACGGCAGCATATGGTACGGTCTTACCG
>CAVAPG010000144.1:0-3117 GCA_963590435.1 bacterium | reverse complement strand
GCGGCAATGTATGTAAGAGGCACTGCCGACTGAGTATATCCGTTGCTGTATGAGACCAGATCCGTACCCTTGGTCGGCAGGCGGATGATGATATGGTATCCGTACGTCGATTCAACAACATCGGAAACCTCATATTCGCTGAGTGCGCGGCTTGTGCTGTCATATTCATCGACCATTGTACCCGTTGTAAAGCAATAGCCCTCGGGGAAGTCTTCGAGCCCGGTATCCTCGCTGTATTCGTTCATGAGTTCTTTGAATCGTGACCAGCGCTCGGAGTCATCGGCGATGCCCTGCAGTTCGGCGCAAAGCTCTTCGGCCTTGGCTTTTTTCTCAGCCTTGGCTTCGTCTGAGATATCTTGTGAGCTTGTGCTGCCGTCCTCGGCGGTTACGGTTTCGGTCGTGAGGAACAGAATATGTGCGGATGTGATGTAATCATTTTCTTCAGCGTAAGCCTGAACCTTTTCATCGCTGAGGTTACAGCCCTGATCACCGTAAAGCTCAGTGAAGAGATTCGAGTAGAGATAGCTGAGTCTGCTGTACTCTTTATAGCTATCTTCTGTATATCCGTATGTTGCAAAAAACGCCTTCAGCTGAGTATCGGAATCATCGTCAGATGTTACATACTGCTCTTTTATGCTTTCAATCTGCTCATCAATGGCCGACTGCTGATCGTCTGTGACAGTAACACCGAGTTCATCTGCTTTTTGCTCGACAACGCAGTAGCGTGCTGCCTGCTGGGCTGCCCGCTGAAGACACCATTCATAGTTAGTCAGCGAGTCGTCAAACAAGAATTTCCCGTCCCAATCGACGGCAGTTCCCGAATAGCTCTGGTACAAATCTTCAAGCTCGTTTACGGCCTGATACAATCCGACCATATACTCATCAAAGCTGACAGCAGTGCCGTTAACTGTCATCACGGTATCTTCCGCCGTGCTGCTTGAACAGCCGGCAGCGCAGCAGCAAAGCATGACAAGTGCCAGCGTGAGTGCAATAAATTTTTTCATATTACAATCTCCTGTTATAATAATGCAATACTTATTATAGTATCTAACGTTCCGGGAATCTACTCTATTTTTGTGAATTAATCTGATTAATATCACATATTTCGCATTTTATCTCGCCGTTTTCTGTAATCTCGAGCTTTGCCCATGTCTTTTTCGGCATTTTTCCGGCTGTGCCGGGGTTAATAACATATATTCCGCCTATTTGATCAACAACGGCTCTGTGAGTATGCCCGAACATTGCAATCTGTGCGCCGCAGCATTCCGCGGCATAGAGCAGAACATCAAGCTTCCCTCCCCGAACTGCATACCGATGCCCGTGAGTCAGAAAAGCCTTATACGGTCCAAGCGATATGAGCTTATAATTTTGCTCATCGTCATAATATCCGTCGCAGTTGCCGGGGACACAGCAAACGGGAATTGTCGGAAAAAGGCGGCCTATCATTTCCGTATCACGCATACCGTCGCCGAGATGTATGACCTGATCCGGTTTATATTCGCTTATCGCATCCAGCATTCCGCTGCCGGAGGCGTGAGTGTCGGAAAAAACTGCAATTTTCATATTACTCTCTCCAAAATTGGTTTGCAAAGCAAAACCGCCGACAGAAAGCCGGCGGTTTACAAGATGCTCAGGCAGATTAAATCTTATCCTTAAGCATTCTGATGCAGTCAGGACAAACATTCTTGCCTTTGTAGCTGACGACATCCTTGACGCTGTCACAGAAAATGCAGGAAGGATGATACTTGTGAAGGATGATATTATCGCCTTCAACAAAAATCTCAAGTGCATCCTTTTCAGCGATGTCAAGAGTGCGGCGCAGCTCAATAGGCAGAACAATACGGCCGAGTTCATCAACCTTTCTGACTATACCGGTAGACTTCATGCTGGGTCCCTCCGTTTCGAATATAACTATATCCCACAAAATACATATTAATTATACCAAAAAAGTGCAAGCTGTCAACAAAAAACTTGCACTTTTACGAAAAATCAACATTTGTTCAGGAAATAATTGCTCAAACTGCATCATTTTGCACTTAATCAAGGACAATTCATCAGACAGATGTATATTATCGTTAAAACAAAGACAATTAACCGGGGGGGGTGACAAAGTGTTTGCATTTTGTTTGCAATATAGTGCATTGTATAGTATTATTTTTCGCGAATGCGGTATTATTAATTAATTCATAAAATATTAAAACAAAATTGATAATTTTTTCGCAATTTTCTCTTTACAAGGCTAAAATTATATGCTATTATAGCATCGTTAGATAAATAACAATTCAATTCGTTTGATTCTTCTTTCCATCTCTCTTTTCTTTGCTTGTTACGATGTGTTGCGGAGCTCCTCAATCCGCAATGTTGCGCAACAAAACCAAAAAGACTCTGCCTTCTCCTGTTGGGCAGAGTCTTTTTTGATGTTTTTAATTTATTTTCTGCTGTGCGGAGGCTGCTTATGACCGCAGACGGTGCAGTAGCAGACATCTTTTTCATAGAAATGCCTTTTTGACTCTATATGCTGCTTCATATTGACGAAACGAGCCCTTTCCTGCTTCGTGAGCTTGCCGCGGTAACTGCGGTTTCTATAATCTCGCGCGATAATCACACTTACGCCGAGGAAGATCAGCCCGAACAATATAAAAATCACTGTGGCAACCCATAGGACGGCGTTAGAAACTTCGCCTATCACAGGGCCATCCAGCACAGGACGGAAATAGACTGCGCAGATAAAGGCTACCAGCGTGAGAAAAACATACACGCCGAACTGCGGCCAGAGCGTAGGCGGAAGCAGGCCGCAATGCGGACATATCTTCATGCCTGCCGGAATATAATTACCGCACTTTTCACATTGTTGCATATCTCTTCTCCTTTATGCATTATGGCACAATTATACCACAGGCATAAATTTTTTCAACAGAAATAAGCAGTGAGAAAATAACTGCATCATTGCTTTGAACGGTATCTGTAAAATGTTTCGGTCTGCACCTCAGTGTCTTCGCTCGACTCAATAGCGGCATCTGACCCCGATGAATAGGAACACCAAAGCAATGAGAGCGCAAAAAGAGGCCGGCTCAAGATTTCTGAGTCAGCCTCTGCTTTTTAGTTTCTACGCTATTT
>CAVAPG010000143.1:0-3195 GCA_963590435.1 bacterium | reverse complement strand
AATAAAAATTCGCAGCAGTTTTGTGATGAAATGTCCAGAACTGCTGCGAGTTTTTTCGCTTCGCTAATTGCAAGTGCAGGTGTCCAACTTGCACTTGCAATTTGCGATCACAAAATTTTTATCACTCTGCGCTTTTTACTCTCTCTTCAAAACGATCAACGATCTCCAGAAGATTCTTCGGCAGGCGGGTGCGGCACTCTTGTTTCAGATTTTCCGGCACTCCGTAGAAAGCTTCCGCTATGCCGCCGGCGATACAGGTGAGTGTGTCACAATCGCCGCCGAGTGAAACTGCTGTGCGAATTACATCTTCAAAATCCGTGCCTTCGAGGAATGCCGTGATCGCCTCCGGGACTGTCTGCTGGCATGTCTCACAGTGGTAATAGTTCGGGCGGATTTCATCACAGCTGCGGCTCAGGTCATAGTCGAATTCTTTGGTAATATAATCCCGAATCTCATCCTTACTGCTGCCCGTACGCGCAAGGAATATTGCGCTTGCCGTGGCCTCAGCACCCTTTATGCCCTCCGGATGGTTATGCGTAACTTCGGCAGTATACCGTGCTGCAGCGCGAGTCTTCTCCAGTGTATCATACAGCCAGCCTGCAGCGGAAACACGCATTGCCGAGCCGTTGCCGCAGCTGTTGTAAGGCTGAGGCTTATCACATATGAGCCAAACCATAAACCGTTCGCCATAGCCCTCATATGGATATCTTCTCCCCCACTTGCGCATGGATTCTATCAACGGCGTCTTATCCGTCGGCACTTCGCCCACCGGGAATTGCATCAACGCCTCTGCCACTGCAATGGTCATGACAGTGTCGTCAGTGAATTTGCTCTTTCCTGAAAAAAGCGGGAAATCCTTCGTCTTGTCACCCCTGTCAAATTCATAAGGTGCGCCGATCATGTCGCCAAGTATTGCTCCGTACATATTTTTCCTCCAACTGATTTCTGATTATTTACCATTCTCCGCATCTGCGGTTTTTTCAAACGAAAAGCTCAAGTTTTCGCCGTCACTTCTGCAAATAATTTCGCCGAGCTGATCCGTACGGTAAATATTCGGGCAAACGGCGGAAATGCGCTCAAGCGCCGCCTCATGCGGATGCCCGTAGTCGTTGTCCTTGCCGACTGAAATTACGGAATAGTCCGGATTGACCGCCTTCAGGAATTCCTCGGATGACGATGTCTCACTGCCGTGATGCCCGACCTTTAAGAGTGTGCTTTTAAGCTCCGCACCGGACTCAATCACACTCAGTTCCTCCTCTGCTTCCGCGTCCCCGGTGAAAACAAACGATGTTGCTCCGTATTCAATGCGCAATATGATCGAGGAATTGTTGAGATTCAACTCCGCAAGTGACATGTCTACCGGCCCCAGGAAGCTGACCGTGGCACTGCCGAGCATGATGCGCTCACCGGGTTCAGGTACCCTTATTTCTTTGCCCTGCTCATTGAGATATTTAACAAAGCTGTCGAACGCACGGCTGTCGTATTCGGTGACAGGCGCATACGCCGTGCCGACCTGAGCGTAATTCAGTGCACCGGCAAGTCCGCCGACATGGTCACTGTGCGCGTGGCTGCAGACGATATAGTCAAGATATGTTATCCCGTGCTGCTCAAGATAAGAATACAGGAAGCTTGAGCTGCCCGAGTTTCCACCATCAATGAGCATATAATGCCCGTCGCAGCAAACCAATGCAGAATCCGCCTGTCCAACGTCAAAAAAGCTTATTTCAAATTCCGGCTGTGTTTTCGGCACGCTCGTGGGCTCCGGCGTCTCTTTAAGCTCCGGCGTCGGCGCTGGCATCAGATCTTCGCCTGAGCTTGTGTACCAGGTGCTTTCTGTGCCTTTATGCTTCGCTGTATCAGACTGCTGCCTGACAAGCGACGTTACCCCCACCGTGACCAGCAGCAGTGCCAGTGCAACGAGTATTGCTAAAATTATCTTATATTTTTTCCTGCTCATGACTCATTTATCCGTCCTGCGATTGTTTACGCAAATCAGGTGAAATTTTACATATATGCGTCATTATAGCACACCTGCATTCCACACCGCAAGCCCGTCAATGACATCACTGCAGAGTCCACGGACGATTATATTTTATTTTTCTGCTTGTCCGGTCATTCTCCAATCAAGCTGAGATTTTCGGCAGCTTCTTTACCTATCCGCTTCCTTTGCTCTGGCGTACCATTCGTCTGCCTTTTCTTGATCTTGATTGACGCCTTTGCCACACTCATACATATAGCCAAGATTATTCATGGCATAAGCATTGCCGAGGTCGGCTGCCTTCCTGTACCACTCAAATGCTTTATCGTAATCCTGATCTACGCCGAGGCCTTTATCATACATGTAACCAATATTGCACATCGCATAAGCATTGTCGAGATCTGCTGCTTTCGTGTACCACTCAAACGCTTTACCGTAATCCTGATCAACGCCATTGCCACAATCATACATATTGCCAAGATTATTCATCGCCGTGCCATCACCAAGATAGGCTGCTATCGTATACCATTCAAATGCTTTATCGTAATCCTGATCTACGCCTTCGCCGCACTCATACATGTAGCCCATGAGGTTCATCGCCTCGGGATTTTCCAGCTCGACAGCTTTGCTGCACCACTCAAACGCCTTGTCAAAGTCCTGCTCAACACCGTAACCTGATTTATAGCAGGCAGCAATACTATACATCGCATCAGCATTGCCGAGCTCTGCAGCTTTCTCGTACCACTCCGCTGCTTTTGCAGCATCTTCCCCGACGCCGTAACCGTTTTCGTAGAGCGTTCCGAGATAATACATTGATTCCGCGTCATCCGTGGCAGCTTTCTCCTCCAGATCTTTCAGTGCCGTGGCATAATCCTCTTCTGAGGCAGTCCCATTGTATATCGAGTCCCAATCGAGCCTAGATACTGCTTCTGAGGTGGTCCAGTTGTATATCGAGTCCCAGTAGAGCTTGGATGCTGCTCCGCAGGCGCAGAGTGAGAAGGCCATTACGATGACCAATAGGATTGCGCATAGCTTTTTCATTTGTCTTTTGCCCTTTCGTAATTGCAGTTTTTCAACAGTGGCAATATATACCTGTTATACACAGATTTTCGTGGTATGTTACGGCTGACGTGCGTATGCTGCGATGTATATTGCAAAGCACAAATTTATGTAATCGCAAGATACAGTTATATTATGAATATACTGTGATTTGTCTA
>CAVAPG010000142.1:0-3259 GCA_963590435.1 bacterium | reverse complement strand
TAACAGCATTTTGAAGAACTTCAAAATGCTCGGCGGAAAGCGCAGTCAAAAAGTCACGGACTTTTTGACAAGCCGGAGGGGGACCGCTTGCGGTGGTGGGGTTGCGGATTAAGGCAGAAGGATATTGATTTTACCGCGTACTCCCCTATTGCTTATAATTATCGAGAAATAAAATTTTATAATACAAGACCCCAAATTTGCACGCTCCGGTCAGTCCGGGCAGGAGGTTTCCAATGTTTCAAGACAAATTTAAGCTCAGCAAAAAAATGATAGGAATCGAGATAGGCAGCGATACGCTCAAGCTCGCCATCTGCAGCGGTGCAGATGTGACGGAAATGGCCGTTAAGCGTCTTCCCGAAGGCCTTATCCGCGAGGGCAGAGTCACCGCCCCAACAGCACTGACAAATTTCATCAAGGATATGCTCAAGGATTTCGGCATCCGTCCCGGTCCGTGTGCCTTTGTTCTGCCTCCGCAGATTGTCATCGCGCACAATGTAACTATGCCGCTTATGAGCGAGCAGGAGCTGAAGCTTAATCTGCCCTTCGAGTTCCGCGACTTTGTCGGCAAGGACGCTGAGAAATATGATTATGACTATTCTGTGGTCAGCGTTAATGAGAAAACAATGGATCTCTACGCAGCCGCTGTTCCGAAAGACGCCGTTGAAGCATATTATGATATCTTCAAAAAAGCCGGACTTACCATGAAGGTTGCAATTCCGCACGAAATGGCGTGGCTCAACCTCGTAAGGAAAGCGGAGAATGAACCGAAGTGCCTTGCAATCGTCGATGTCGGCATGCATTCAACCTGCGTGGATATTTTCCTGAACGATAACTACATCATGGGTAAGGATATCGAGATAGGCGGACAGCTGTTCGATGAGGCAATTGCTTCCAGTCAGCGCGTAGATTCTTATGTAGCGCGCTCACGCAAGGAGTCGAACATGGACAATGTTCTGTCACTGAGCTGCTGCAGCGATGTTTCCGCCTCGATTGCCGTTGAGGTTATGAAGGTCATCTCATATTATAACTACAGCTGCACAGATGAGGGCGATAAGCTGACCGATATATATTATTGCGGCGGCTCGTCGGTTATCGAAGGTCTGCGCACGGCTATACTCAAAACCACCGGCCTGACAATGCATAATGTCAGACGCCTTGTCGGTCTTCACGGTGAAGACAGCACACTGCCACTGTCTTGTGCTATCGCAGTCGGTGCCGCAGTTCAGGAATAAGGAGGTCGCACATTATGGCTCTTGAACTTAAATCGAAGGCTAAATCGGGCAACAGCAAGAAAGGCCCGAAGTCAGCTGCTCCTACAAAAAAGACTATGAACTTTTCGCGTCATGTCAGCAGCTTTGATATAAAGAAAATGACGCCTTATATTATCGCCATTGTGATTGTTATCGGCATCTTCGCAAAGTTCGGAATAATCGATCAGCTTGCCAAGAAAACAGATGCATATGCCCTTCTGGCAGAGCGTCAGACTCAGCAGGAGCTGCTCAATCAGAAGCTGGCCGGATACGATGATCTTGAAAAGCAGTACGGTCGCTACAGCTACGGCTGGATGAGCGAAGATGAGGTCTCTCTCGTTGATCGTATGGAGGTCTATTCGCTTATCGAATCAAAGGTTATGGATGTCGCCGTTGTCGAAAATTTTGCCATAAACGATAATGTCATCACGATGAATATCCGCGGCATCACACTTAATGAGGCCAGTGGCGTTGTCAAGGACCTTGAATCCAGCCCGATGGTGGAAAGTGCGTATGTCTACAGCGCCGAAGCCGAGAATGCGGAGCAAGCCGAAATGTTCATGACAATCAACATAACAAAGGAGGCAGAGTGATATGAAAAAGTCCAGACTTACCGGCCGTGAGCTTATCATGGTTGTCCTCCTGATTGTACTGCTCGTCGGAGTTTGCTATTATCTGCTGTTTCTCACACCGCTTAAAAGTGAAATTGCTGAGATAAATGTCCAGATATCCGATGCCGATGCACAGCTTGAGGTTTCACAGGCTAAGGTCGCCTCCATGGACAAGATGCAGGCCGAGCTCGATGAGATTCTGTCGCGTCCCAAGGACGAAATAACCGAAATTGCTCCTTATGATAATGCGAAAGCGCTCATGAATGAGCTTAACGGCATTCTCGCACAAGGTACAGACTATGCAATAAGCTTTGCCGATCCTATAATCGGCGATGACGGCATTGTCCGCCGCAATGTTAACCTGTCATTTACCGCTTCGGGATATGAAAGCGCGAAAACAATCGTTTCGCAGCTGGCAAACAACCATTGGCGCTGCCTGATAACCGATGTTTCCGTCAGCGCAGAGGACAATATAGAATCCGGTGCAGTAAATGTAGAAGCAATTATGACGTTCTTTGAAAGTACAAATCTTGAATAAGCACAAACACCCGCCAAAAAAGGCGGGTGTTTGCATATGGGGTTAAACATGAGAAAAAAATATCTTTCTCTCGCGCTTGTGGCTGCGGCTTGCATTGCGGCAAATCATCTATGTGTATCCTATATCACCGACATTGCCGTAATAATCCTTGCATCATTTGCCTGCATATTGCTTGCCGAGGATGCCAAAACAGCGGCCGTTCTCCGTAGAAACTGCGAAACCGACAGTCTGACGGGGCTGAAAAACAAAGCATGCTGTGAGCATATGATTAAAGAGAAATACTGCCGTGCTGAATGCGTTGGCGTGATTTTCTGGGATATAAACCGGCTTAAAAGCGAAAACGACCGTCTTGGGCATAAAGCAGGCGATGAATTAATAAAGAAAATGGCCGAAAGCTTAATTGCCGTATCAGATGAGACCTGCGAAGTTTTCCGTTACGGAGGGGATGAGTTTTTGCTTATAGCAGAAAACTCATCAGAAGCGCATCTGAAGAGCTTATGCGGAAAATGGTGTGGTTCGACTGATATTTCCGCGTCATTTGGTTATGCCTGCGGAAACGGAGACGAGATTGAGGACATAATCAATGCAGCAGACTTTAAGATGTATCAAAGCAAAAGAGAGCAGCAGTGAAGCGTGAATACTGCCCTGACCGATCCTGTCTCAGTTAGGTAGATAGAGCACAAAAACATCCCCTGAAGCGATGCTTCAGGGGATGAAAGCTTTTACAAGGTTTTTGTTTTCAGAAACTAAGGATTACTCCTCAACCTCGATAACGACGCCGGAACCGACGGTACGGCCGCCCTCACGGATAGCGAAACGAAGGCCGTTCTCGATTGCGATCGGGGTGATCAGTTCAACCT
>CAVAPG010000141.1:0-3308 GCA_963590435.1 bacterium | reverse complement strand
ACAGGCAACCCCTCAGTCTGCTTGCGCAGACAGCTCCCCTTACACAGGGGAGCCAAGGGCGGTGGTTTTACGCTTGACGCGCTGTTTTTTCTACGGTGCTAACCGCAACAGCAACCCCTCAGTCAGCTATCGCTGACAGCTCCCCTTACACAGGGGAGCCAAGGGCGGTGGGTTTTACGCTTGACGTGCTGTTTCACACGAGCGCCAAGGGCATTACAGATGCGCGTAGATTGCGCTGCCGCGGGTATTGAGCCACCGCAGCTCGAAGAATGACAGCACTGCAAGCAGGACTGCCGCAAGGCACATATAGACCGTGGCGCTGAGCTTATCACCGAGCCAGAGATAGCCGCCGACCAGAATTGCGATAATCGCCCAGCCGCACAGCAGGGCCATCAGAACACCGATGCTTTGCTTGACAACGGCGGCCTCGCTCTGCCAACTGAGATTCGGCTTCAGGAGATTTATTATAAGCCCCAGCGATGCGACCGAGAGCGTGAATACGACGGGCAGAACTATCATCAGAAGCGTCGAGACGGCATCCGTGCGCAGAACGGCGCACAGGCACACAGTGCACAGAAGCTGAGGAATCGCCGTCATGAGCATGTGGAAATTAATCTTTGCGTGCAGGACATCCTGCGGACGCACGGGCAGTGACTGCGCAATCCAGATGCTTTTGCCCTCAAGCGATACCGAGGGCGCGGTAAGATCGTTCATTGTTCCGATAAGACACACGGCAGTGACCGCCGCAAGGTCTGCAATGCCACCGTCTATGGGCATCATGGCAAGAAAAGCCGCGATATCATCGCCCTTTATGACGACAAGCACCGATGCGATAACAAGCAGCAGCGTGCCCAGGGAGCAGTTGAGCATATATGTCGGGCTTGCAATATAACGTGCGGCCTCGCGCTGCAGAAGGGCAGAGGAGCGGCTGTGCATTCGGGCGCTTTTTGAGCGGTATTCTTTCTTCGCCGTCTTATCCGGACTTGTCGCAAGCTTTACAAAGCTGCGTGAGAGTATGAGGCAGATCAGATACAGCAGGGCCGCTGCCGCCGCAGTCAGGGACAGCAGTGAAAGCCCATCGCCCGTGAAGGCGAGGCCTATAAGATACACAGGGCGTGCCGAGTCTATAATCACCCTGCCCACGGCAAGGGCGTTGAGAATAAGCTGCTCGAGCAGCGTGTAGGCGTTGGCGCAGAAGTAATAATACAGGCCGAAGAAGGCAAGCGAAATGATAACGACAATGAGCGATTTGCTCTTAAGATGCACGCTCACGCGCGCGACAATCCAGCCGAGCAGGCAGGAGAGGACGAACACGAAAACGCTTGCAAGCACAACTGCCATCAGACCGCCGATAATGCCGGACAGCGCCGGCTTTGCGACGACAAACCACACGATGACGGCCGGAAGCATGACAACGGACGAGAACATAAGTCCCATGAGATAAACACCCAGCAGCCGCGTGATGAGAATATAGCGCACCGGTATCGGCAGCGAGAGCATAAGGTCATTGTCCCTGGCCTTGTAAAGGCTTGAATATGTGTTGAAAACACTGCCGAAAACGCCCATGAGAAGCGCGGTGAGCAGCATAATGTCAAGATACAGCCAGTCAAGATCCATGTCAGCAAATGGCTCGCAGATCGCAATGGAAACCGCCGTGAAAATGCCGGCTACAAAGAGCATCAGCAGGACGTACAGACCGATGAACACCGCGCTCGAGGTCTTCGAGCGGACCTTGCCCTTTTTGCGGTCATAGAAAAAGCTGCTGTTGAGCGCGTAAAGCTGGTTTTTCAGAAGAATTTTCAGCATGACTCGTCCTCCAGCTCGAGGAATACCTCCTCAAGACTGTCATCGCCCTTGACCTCCGCCATGGTGCCCGAGCGGATAAGTCTGCCGCCTTTTATAATCGCAACACGGTCGCAGAGCTTTTCGGCGACCTCGAGGACATGGGTCGAGAAGAATATCGCGCCACCGTCGTCGCACAGCTCGCGCATCATGCCTTTCAGAATATGTGCCGCCTTGGGGTCGAGTCCGACAAAGGGCTCGTCCATGATTACGAGCTTCGGATTGTGTATCCATGCCGAGATAATCGCAAGCTTCTGCTTCATGCCGTGCGAATATGCCGAAACAGGCTGCGCCAGGTCCTTCGTAAGCTCGAAGAGATCGGCATATTTTTCGATGCGCGCCTTTCTGTCCTCGGGGCTGACGCCGAAGATATCGGCAATGAAGTTGAGATATTTGATGCCGCTCATGTACTCGTACAGGTCCGGATTATCGGGGATGTAGGCCATGACTTTTTTGCAGGCGATGGGGTCGGAGCTTATCGAATGGCCGTCTATCGTAATCTCGCCTTCGTCGAAATCGAGAATGCCGACAACGGATTTGAGCGTCGTCGTCTTGCCGGCGCCGTTGTGGCCTATGAAGCCGCAGATCATGCCGGGTTCAATGTGCAGGCTGAGATTGTCCACGGCCTTTTTATCGCCGTAGCTTTTGGTAAGTCCGTTGATGTTGAGCATGAGCAGTCTCCTTGAAAAATTAAAAATTACCTGTCCCCTCTGTGGAGGAGGTCCTCAAACGCCGCAAGGCTTGCCGCGATGCAGACGGGGATGAGATAGTAAACAAAATCGCTCTGCGAATAAATAATCGCCGTCATAAACAGCGTAACGCCGGTGAGCTTGTTGAGATAGCTGTGGCGTATTCCGAGGCGGCCGGTGAGGAAAAAATCCTTGAGCACGGCTATGGCCTTGACCGCCGCTATTGCGGCAATCCACGCAATCACCCATTTCGGAAGCGTCACCAGAGGCAGAAGCCGCACAGAGCAGGTGACGATGAAAATAAGATCGGCAAAGCTGTCAAGCTTCTCTCCGAAGCTGCTGGAAACGTCAAGCTCCCTGGCGAGGATGCCGTCGAGAATATCGCTCAGCCCGCAGAAGAGATACAGCGCAAAAAACGCCGCGCCCGGCACCGGAACGAACAGAATCGCAAGGGCGCAGGGTATGCGCAGAAAGCTTATTATATTCGGGATATACTGACGCATGCCGTCCTCCTGTGCCGTGATAGCAAAATTCTCTCCTTCTAAAGGATACCGCAAAAACCGCCCTTGCGTCAATAAACAATTGATAAATTTCTGACAGCTTTGCGTAAAACCGGCGTAAAAATAAAAGGGGGGGCAACTGCCACGGCAATCCCTCGGGATGAGCAAGCTTGCCGTACTTGGCTCCATTGTAAAATATAACGGCATGCAAAGAAACCACCACCCTTGGCTCCCCTGTGTAAGGGGAGCTGTCTGCGCAAGCAGACTGAGGGGTTGC
>CAVAPG010000140.1:0-3614 GCA_963590435.1 bacterium | reverse complement strand
GGACCTGAATACTGTCAGTCTGATATAAAAGTGGCGTTTGGAACAATGGACGGCATTAAGGAGCGAGATACATCAAAGAGAACAATCCGAAATCCGTATGGTGCAGAGGACGCGGCCAATGTGATGCGAGATGATCTCTATAAGAAACAGTTCTTTGATGTGCTTGAAGAAGAAACATTCGGGAGAGAACGTACTTTGCTACGGCTAGGGCAGAAATTCCACCCTATCAAGAAATACGCCATTGACCTCGATGAAATGACAGATGCGAACAAGAAAAAGTACCTTACAGGAAATCGTCAGTGGTATATGAAGGTAGAGGCTCTTTTTCGTGATGCAGTCGAGCGAGAAGCCAGGTCAACGGGTGAGGTTCTTGAACAGGATTTCTGTATACTTCTTACTGTTCGAGATCCATCTGGAAAGGCACCTGTATACAATGAAATAACGCAGCAACTGCAGGAAAAAAACTTTGTGTACTCTAATGTAAGACTTACGAACGAGGTCAGGGAGCATATTCATATTAAAGGAGCAAGCAACGGCTGATGAATGATGATAATAGAAACTTTACCTCGATTGCGACGCAATCCCGGCAAAAGGGCGCAATTAGATATGAGCTTTCAGACAGCGAGGTTCTGGAATTGTACTACGCAGAACCTCAGCTTGCTGCGCTCATTGAGATGGATGTAATCAGGCTGGTTGATCACCATCTTGTTGTAAATCTGAAAAAATTCATCACGCCCAAAACACATCATCTTTCCGCCCATGCAAAACGCAATAAATCTGCCTGCTGTGTTGGTATTCAGTATGAGCCATATGGACTAAGTGTTGGAAATAAGGGAAACACTCACACTTGTACTCTTGACATTTTATTGAGAGCGGCTGGGTTCCTTGAAAATGGCGAAGCAGACGAAGGCACACAATCCGACTCCGAACAGAAAAAAGAGGCCTCAAAAATTGATTCTGAAATTGCAAGGTTGAATGATATACTGAACACACTGCCCGGGGGTTTTTCTGAATCGTTGAAGTGTCATATGAAACGCAAGGGTTATACCGAGGAACTGTTGGCACAGGAATCATGGGTAAGCGTTAGTACTATCAAACAATACCGCCAGAAGGAAGAAAAAGAAAAAACGTTGAGAACCGTAACGGCGTTATGCATAGGGATGCACCTGCATCCGTGGTTAACAGAAGATCTGTTAAGGAAGGCAGGTATTGTTCCAAAAGCAACAAAGCAGGACGGTGCATATCGATTTCTGTATACTGCACACTACAAAGACAAAATAGATGATTGCAATGTATATCTTAGATCACAGGGACTCACTGAGTTCACTATGCGAGAGAAAGCATAAGAAAAAACGAATAAAAGATGCCTTAGGTCAGGGAATAAAAATTCCCTGGCCTTATTTTTTTGCATGAGGGGACATTTTTATTGTCCCTTCTAAAAGGAAGCAACAATCAGCAGAAACAAGGATATAGAGGCAATCGGTCGTTCTTAAAAACCAAGCATTTTCAATAGCTTCAAAGCCTATTAGGGACATTTTGAATGTCTGTTGATCCAGGATAAAACAGATTATCTTTTATACATAGCCAAATCTCATGTCCGTAAGGCGCCAAAGGACGGAAAGGAGCAAAGATGACGAAGAGCGAACGCAGAAATTGGCTCATTAATATTGAAAACTCTGCCGCAGCTGTTGAATTGCAGCTTGGTTCTGCAGTTGTTAGATCCGTATTTAAGCGCTACGGAGCACACAGCATTAAGGATTTGAATCCGTGCTATTTCTCGGAAGTTTTTAGCGAACTGTACGCAATCGAAGCAGATCTCGACTAAAGCGAATCGTCCTGAGCAAGACGTTAAACTGCTCACCGCCCAAAGCCGCATCACTCGATCAATGATGGCTCAACGGCATTCGGCGGAACAAGTAAATAGTGTGGCTGCCTTTTGAGCGGGTTTGCTGCAGACCGAAACGGAGGTTTCCGTTAGGACTGTAGTTAGGTTTTCATACCCTTTTGCGGCAGCACCGAAAGTCCTCCGTTTCGAGAAATCGAAAAACGGAGGACTTTTTATGAAAAACAATGACAACCAGCGCTACATCTACCTGCGTTCGACTCATGAACGCATCCCCTGCACAGAGCAGGAGTTCCATGACTACTACCGCGACATTGATACCTTCCGCAGAAAGCAGCAACGTCATGGGCGCTGCGTGTGTCCCGCCGCTAAGCGACTTGACTGCGACATGGACTGCGCGACCTGTCCCTTCAGCAGAGCCGGAGACTCCCTCTCCCTGGATTACACCACTACAAACGATGAGGGTGATGAAAGACCCTGGCTCGACGATATGCCGGATGTGTTTGCAGAGGTCGATGTGAACGCTGAGGAAGCCGAGCTGCTTGATGCGCTGCATCTTCTTCTATCAACCCTCGCACCGGAGGAACTGGCAATTTGCAAAACCATCATGGCAGACCTTTCTGAGCGTGCTGCTGCGGCATCACTGAACATCTCCCGGAAAGCCTTTATGTGCCGCAGAGATAAGGTTTTGACCTATTTGAAAAATTCTTTAGAAAAATATCTCTGATTTAGGGACCAAACGGCAATCCCGTGTCCGGTGGCAAGTGTAAGAGGCAAAACGATACCGCCGATTACGGGAGGTGACAAAGAATGTACGAGTCCGAAAACAAGACGATGAACCCCGACGAGGAACTGGTTGATATCCTTCTGGACTTTATCATCGTCGCAGCAAATCTGGCAAAAAGCATCAACCGTTCACTCAAGCAGAGACAAATCAAGGAAGGAGGCAACATCAATGGGCAGAATCAGCGAATTGGAACTGGCAATCAAGGACCTGCACAGCGCCGCGTCCACTATTAACGATGTGGCAAACACCCTGGCAGAGCTGTTCAGCACCACGGCTGCTGAAGCCCCTAACGCTGCTGCCCCTGCCGAACCCCAGCTGACTTTGGAACAGGTCAGAGCCGTGCTTGCGGACAAGTCTCGCAAGGGGCACACCGCCGAGATTCGCGCTCTGCTCCAGAAGTATGGTGCATCAAAACTGTCCGGCATCGACCCCGCCAATTACAAGGCACTTCTTGCCGATGCGGAGGGATTGACCGATGCCTCCTAATGGACACGCCATTCTCTCGGCATCATCTTCGGAACGCTGGCTTCACTGCCCGCCCTCCGCAAGGCTGTGTGAAGCCTACGAGGATAAGGGCAGCGATTATGCCGCCGAGGGTACCGATGCCCACGCATTATGCGAGTTTCGGCTCAAACAGGCACTCGGTATTCCGGCTGAGAACCCCATCGAGAACCTTTCCTGGTACAACGAAGAGATGGAAGACTGTGCCGCCGGGTATGCCGCTTATGTGACAGAGCTTCTCGAAACAGCAAAGCGGACCTGCACCGACCCCGTAGTCTTGATTGAACAGCGCGTGGACTTTTCACACTGGGTACAGGACGGTTTCGGAACAGCCGACTGCATCCTCATTGCCGACGGTACGCTCAATATCTGCGACTACAAGCACGGCAAGGGCGTAGAAGTCAGCGCGGAGCAGAACCCGCAGATGATGCTGTACGCTCTGGGTGCTTTGGAAATCTTCGACGGCATCTACGATATCGACAC
>CAVAPG010000139.1:0-3651 GCA_963590435.1 bacterium | reverse complement strand
ATCCTACGTCACAACCGCCAAAATATTTCATTGTGTTTGCCTCCAATTAAACATTTATTTAACTAAATTATTCGTTGTTTTGCCAACTCCCCTTTGCCGGAGAGTTGGCAAATTCAATTTACTTCGTCAGTGTCAAAATCAGACTTCGTCGTACTTGTACTCGGGGAATTTGTCCATATCGTACGGGGTCTTGAGCATATCCTTGCGCTCCAAGTTGTCGTAGTGATTCTTCAGGAAAGGCTCAACTACATTGAACAGGAGCTTACCGTCGAGGTCAAAGAAGAATACTGCGAACAGGGCAGTATATGCAACCGCGCCAAGGCCAAGTGCTCTTTTAACAAACTTTTTCATATTCTCTGCTCCTCCCTATTACCAAGTCATGTCGTCGTCGAGCTCGAGGAGTGAAGGATCCAGAGGCTCTTCGTGCATAACAGTACTCATGTAGTCGTTGATGAGACGGCGGATCTCAGCACGGGAAACAGTACGGCTGTCAGGCAGCGCGTGAGGAATCCAGAATGCAGGAATATTTCTGTCACGGAACTCATCCTCGAACAGGCCGTGGACGCCCTGCATGCCCTTGCACTGAAGCTGATCATACATTGCGACCATGTCGCAGTTGAAGCGCTCCATGTAATCCCACAGCTCGAAGATGTGGTGCATGCCGCCGACTGCCATACGGCGCATCGGAGCCCACATATGATACTGAGCGACGTCGTCAAGCATGTTCTCGTAGCTGTCGGTACGGATGGTCATATCGAACATAAGAGAGTCCATGTTGATGATGACATTCAGGCCCCAGGTATTGTATGCCCATGTGCACCAGTTGGAGTAGTACAGAGGTGCGCAGGACCATGCGATAACTCTGTGACGGGTGTTGGGGAATGTGTTTATCTTATTGCGTACGCACTTCTCAAGAATCGGGCGAACCTTGCCGTCGACCTCATGCCAGATGGGCAGATCGCCGAACTGAGAAGAATAGATGCGGTAAAGTGCCTGTGCAACACCGTTGATGGGGTAGGAGTTGGTCTTCGAAGCGACTTCCCACTTCTCCCACTCGAACTTCTGAATCTCGTTCTGGCGCTCGATGCACTCATACATAAGGTCAAGGTTCATGGGAACGCCTGTCTGATCCTCGATGAACTTCCAGCACTTCTCGATATCCTTCTTAACGAATTCCTTTGCAAGAGGATCGTCGAAGAGCATAGGCATCTGCAGTGCATACAGAGGCTTATCTGCAAACCAGTCCTGAAGAATTGCAGTACCGACAGAGCCGTCACATGCCTCATTGCAGGTGATCACGAACGGGCTGTAGTCGGGGACATCGTCCAGAACATACAGGCCTGCTTCAGCCTGGCACATCGGGCAGGGGTCGCCGGGAAGGCCGATGGACTGAACTGCGTCGATGTAGTTATGAACAGTGTGAGAGTTAACATGGCAGGTGACGAAGTAAGGAATCATTTCCAGAGAAACTGCCTTGAACTTATCGCTCCAGCCGTAGAACATGCCGCCCCATGTGGTTTCCTTCATGGACATGGTGTGATACCATGCATCATTCTTCTTGCCGCCATGCAGCTTGGTATCGGCATTGAACATGGTCATGAACTGATAGATGGTTGCGTTAACCATTGCACGATAGTGCCATGCGGAGGCACGCAGAGCCTCGCCGCGCAAACCTTCGAGGCCACGGTCGAACCAGTGCAGAACAGGCAGATAGGTCTGACCTACCCAGCGGTAGCGCCATACGCCCTTTGCGAAGTTAACAAGGCCGCCGTAACGCACAAGGTCCATTACCATCTGCATGTAATTGTACAGCCAAATGTTGTGGAAGTAATAGAATGTGTCCTTTACGCCGCGCCACTCTCTGTGCTTGTAAAGTCCGGTCTTGGGCAGGTAGTTATCGCCGAGGCGACGTCCGCCTTCTTCTGCGGTATGGGGCTTGCCATACCAAAAATCTTTTACTGCTTTCTTAAAATCCATAATTACTTGCCCTCCTGAATCTTCTTAATCTCGACAGATTCAACGAATGCCTGGAAACGGGTGCGGAGCTGACCGGATGCGGTGTTGATGTACTCCTTCTCTATTGAGCATACGGGGATGCCGAAGTCGCGCTTCATAACGATTGTGTCAATAACGCGCTCATAGCTCCAGTACTCACAGAACTTGTTGGAGCAAACGATAAGACCATCTGCGCCGTATTCCTTAACGAGGTCTGCCAGGCGCTGCTTTCTTGCACGCATTTCGTCCTGCGGCATAAAGCGCGGGCAGTTGGAGGTCTTGAGGTAATGCTTTGCAATAGCTGCAAGAGGCTTCTCACCCTTTTCAACTACGATGGGCTGACGGGACTCGACAGCGCCGTAGCAATAACGGTCACAAACAACCTCTGCACCGCAGCTCTCGATAAGCTGAGTGAATCCGGGGTCGTCATTCTCAGAGCCGGCAAGGACGACCTTGCAACGGAACGGCCATTTCTCATCGGGCTTACGGGTCTTCATTTCCTTAGCTGTCTCGCGCAGGTACGGAAGTATGAGATACTTCGGGCATACCAGGGATACGAGCTGGATAACATGGAACTCATAGCCTGTGATGGTCGGATTTTCAAGCTTGCGGTAGTCGCCAATCTCATTGATGAGCTTGCAGACTTCATTGTGCTGCTTGATAGCCTCCTTGAGAGCCTTGTCGGATACATCGATTCCAAGGTTCTCGTGCAGCGGAGTAAGAACATGAGCATCCAGCTGTTTTGTAAAATACTCATAATCGGCTTCGCTGTTTTTGAAGGGAACGTCGGTGAATTCACAGAAGAACTTGTCGTTCTGGATGACGTTCATGTCCTTGACGGACGCAAGGTGTTTGGGCTTGATGTGCTCCTGGAAGCGGCAGGTGACGGTGCAGGTCTCGGTTGCCATCTGTGCATCGAGGAAGTTGAAGCCGCCCTCGAGCGCACGCTCGAAAAGGCTGCGGCCATAGTGACATACGCGAGATGACATATAATATGTCGCGATGTCGGGTGATGAGCAGCGCGGCGCTCTCAGACGAACGGAGAAGCAGCCGGGCAAGTCGAGAAGTACTTCAGGCATAAAATAGCAGGTGTAACCAATGGCATATTTGCCCTCTGCCTTTGCCTGCTGAACCAACTCGTTGTTGGCATCCTGAAGCAGGTTCTCAAAGTAAATCAGATGCTTAAGGTCTCTCACGGATAACCCCCCATAAAAAATTATTTGCTGAGTCTTATAAGAGCTTCTAAACCCTTTTTCTATTTAATTATTTTAGCAAACTGTCATATTATTGTCAATCAAAATTTGTAGTATAAATCAGCAATTTAGACTATATTGAGCATATTTTTGTTATACATTTATATATATTGTGTCTAAATCGCAAATTTAATCAAAAAATTTTGAATAGTTAATGAACAAGCTGTACAGCTACCCTGAATCATCTCCGCACTGCCGCCGCCGCGTCCGGATATGCCTTCGTTTATACTTTTTGCAGCTTTTTTTAGATCAACGTTACGACTTCCGATAATATAGCGGTAGCCCTGTTCGTCTTTGCCCGAAAACACGGCTGCGATACCCCCGCATTTTTTTACGGCTTCATTTATAAGTTCTCTGCGCGAAACATCATCAAGTATGTTGTCAAACAGGCAGATGTTGCCCT
>CAVAPG010000138.1:0-3653 GCA_963590435.1 bacterium | reverse complement strand
AGGCAGAGCGTACCGATATTCAGGTTGTATACTGTGATGCAAACCGCATTGCTGAAGCAGTTGGCAACCCCAAGGGTGCAAACGTTGCTATCCTCGGTGCACTGCTTGCCAAGGCTCCCGTTGTTGACGACGAGAAGATGAGCGAAGCAATCCGCATTGAGCTCGGCGAGCGCAAGGCAAAGTTCCTCCCCGGCAACATGAAGGCTCTTCAGGCCGGCAAGGATGACGCTGCAAAACAATAATTTTTCGCATAATATTAACAGGTACGGTCGCTTGACTGTACCTGTTTTTTAAGGTTCTAAACTAAATGTTGGGGTAACCGTCCGAAAAGAATATGCCGCGACCAATATTTGGTATATGAAAAAAGAAAATGTTCATAGCGAATGGTGATACCTGACTTTCGGTTTTGTGTGTGCGACTCTACCTTGACACATGTTTACTCCGTTCGCTATCTTTTTTCACCAGACATTAAAGGACGAGCTTGTATCATCTCTGAATGTTTGGTCTACTGTTAACTATCATTGTAACATCTCACCCGATGGCGTCTGAACTGCGCTCCGAAATGTTGACAATTAAGCTATACAATGATAAAATAAATGAGCTTTTGCCGGTGTGGTGGAATGGTAGACACGGCGGACTTAAAATCCTCTGATGCTTGCGTCGTGCCGGTTCGAGTCCGGCCACCGGCACCATATCGAGTATTCATAAGGGATTTGACCTATGAATACTCGATTTCTCTTTATAATACGGTTTTGCGTATGAGCAGGTGTACGGCCTGCTCTTTTGTTTATGCTGTTTTTGGCTCGGTGAGGTATTCCACGGCGACGCCTTGGCGGGTGTCGGCCTTGTAATGGGGCTTGCGCGGAGCATCGGGTATTTCCACATAGCCGACGAAGCGGTAATAGATAACAATCCGCTGTGTGCGATTCTTGCCTGTACCTTCCGTCTCAAATACATCAATGTGGTCTATAAGCTCCCTGAGCAGCGGTGCGGTCAGACTGTTCATCTGCATGAATTGCCGCACAGCATATATGAAATCTTCTCGCTCCCTTTGGCTTTTGCCCGATTCGGAAAGTCTTTTGCGAAGCTCGGTAATTTTGTTTTTGAGCTCTAAACGCTCGACCTCATACTTATGGGACAACTGCATGAACCACTCATCGCTGACCTTGCCTGTGGCATTATCCTCATAGAGCTTTTCGTAGAGCTTCGACACCGTGTCGTTGCGCATGATTGCCTTTTGAAGCTCATCCTCGCAGTGCTTCTGCTCCTTCAGAAGCTCCTTATCGCTTTTCTGAGCCAGAATCTCGGCAAAGCTTTCCTCGTCATCACGCAGAAATTCTGCCATACGCTGAAGCTCGAGCATAACGACCTGCTCAATGGCATCCGCACGGACATAATGCCTTCCGGAGCAACTGCCACGATAAAGCTGTCCTTTTTTCTTTCCCTGACTGTAAACCATGATTGACTAACCGACAACGGAGCGCAGTTCAGACACCGTCGGAACGCTGAAATCATCACGGCAGAGGCAGGGCACTAATCGTCTGTTCAAAACGAGGAAATTATGCTATAATGCAGGCTGCATTCGATAAACCAATGGAAAGGCAGCTAACAAATTATGAGTTTCAAAAGAATGCTCGACTATACCGAGGCGTTGAGCAAGAACAACGACCGCATATGGTTTCATGATAATCACAGGCAATACGAACAGGCACAGGAGGACTTCCTTATGCTGCTGGATGTAATGAAGTTCGTCCTCACCAAAGACGCTCCGAGCATAGGTGATATGATACTCTTTGAAAATCCGAAAAATTTTATGTACCGTATACCGCGCGACATGCGCTACAGCAAGGACAAGACACCCTACAATCCTGCGTTCAGAGCATATATGTCGCCTCACAAAAAGGATTTTCTCCCACTCTCGTATTATGTCCATATATGCCACGAGGGCTGCTTTATCGAAGCCGGTGCCTGGCCTTGGGAGACAAAACAGCTTAACCGATTGCGCGAGCATATTGCCTACAACTATGAGGAGCTCAATGCAATATGCGAGGAAAATTCTCTTACGGTTTCGGGACAACAGCTCAAACGTACACCGCGCGGATATGACGCGGACCATCCTGCCGCCGACTGGCTCAGGTATAAGTTCTGGCTTACCGAATACAGATTCACGGAAAGCGACCTTGTTGACCTTGACAGCTTTGCCGAGGCCGCCGGCGCGGCAGTGCGGCACTTCGAGCCGTTCAGGCAGTTTCTGATGGCAGCCTTTGACGATAAAGTTTACAGCGATGAAGTTGAATAGATTTAAGACCTTCGGCCTTGCCGAAGGTCTTAAATCTGTCTGAGAACAAAGTAAAAGTAAACGCATTAGCATAAAACGATCTTCTTTGTTTTTATGTAAACCTATATCATAAACACATCACCGTACGGATACGGACTGCCCGGACTTTGCACTGTCCATTTCTCAAAAGCACCTTTATCGCGCACAACCATTCCGGACAGCCTTGATATGCCGAGCTGCTTGAGCTCGGGACACATTGGAGCTGTTGGACCTATGACGATTGTTTCTGCGTTTTTTGAAAGTTCCAGCAGGCGAGGAAGCGTTTTGTTTATTGCCGCGCTCGCCGTAATTATAACGATATCACAATCGGGGAGAATATACTCGCATGCTGAGTCCGGATAGTCGCCGGGTTTTGGAGAACGCTCAATTATGTAAACCTTTTCTGCGCCCTTAAGCGCGTCCGGCTGAAGCTTCAGATGCCCGATGAGCGCGATTTTCTTGCCTTCTGTGATCATCCCATGTGTGCATGCCTCGTCATAACCGCACTGTGAACCGAGCTTATCCATATTTTCATTCGAATTATAAAAGGCATTTATTACAGCCATGCCCTCGGAGGCTTCAAGCAAGTTCCATGACCGCACTGCAGTTGCTGCGGTGCGCACCTTGAGTCCGACAAGGGACGGGAACATTCGTTCACGGCTTTGAAGGGCATCGTGCAGTGCAATGCCGTATTGCCCGTTGCTGAGCTCTGCGGCAATCCATGACACGCCGTGAATTATGCGTGACACGCGCAGTTCGTCGGAAATTCCGTTAATCAGGATATCATAATAGTCCATAATCATCACTCCGTTATCATTATATCACTGCTTGCGCAGACATAGCAAGTGATGGTATAATCTTAGCCGCGGAGGTTGAGACAATGATTTTTGACACACATGCCCATTATGACAGCGGCGCATTCAATGCAGACCGCGATGAGATACTATCATCCATGCCGGAGAAAAACGTTGGTCTTATAGTTGACCCCGGATGTGATTTGAAAAGTAGTCTGGACGCAATCTCCCTTGGAGAAAAATATGATTTCGTCTACGCCGCCGTCGGTTGGCACCCCGAAGATATGGAAAAGCTCAGTGATGAAAGCTTTTCTGAAATGGCTAAGCTTATAACTCATCCCAAATGTGTTGCAGTCGGCGAGATAGGGCTTGACTACTACTGGGATACTGAGCATAAACAGGAGCAGAAAGAGCTGTTTATCCGTCAGATTGAGCTTGCTCTCGACCTTGACAAGCCCGTGATAGTCCACGACCGCGAGGCTCACGGTGACAGTTTTGATATAGTAAGCCGATATCCGAACTTGCGCGGAGTGTTCCACTGC
>CAVAPG010000137.1:0-3661 GCA_963590435.1 bacterium | reverse complement strand
CCGGTGAGCGGTCAGACATACTCGCGAAAAGCGGACTTTTATGTCCTGCAGGTTCTTTCCGCCATCGCGCAGAGCGCATCGAAGTTTTCAAGCGATATAAGGCTCATGTCCCACATGAAAGAGGTCGACGAGCCGTTCGAGTCAAAGCAGATAGGCTCATCTGCCATGGCGTATAAGCGAAACCCCATGAGATCGGAGCGTATTGCCTCGCTGGCGCGCTTTGTTATAAACGATCTGCAGAACGCGGCGTTCACGGCCTCAAGCCAGTGGCTTGAGCGCACGCTGGATGATTCGGCAAACAGACGCCTGAGCATTCCCGAGGCTTTTCTTGCCATAGACGGCATTCTCAATCTTTATATCAACGTTGCCTCCGGCATGAAGATATACCCCGCCGTCTGCAAAAAGCATCTGGATGAAGAGCTCCCGTTCATGGCAAGCGAAAACATCCTCATGTACTGCGTCAAGCATAAGGGCGGCGACAGGCAGGAGCTGCACGAGCGCATCCGCGTTCATTCCGTTGCAGCGGCACAGCAGGTGAAGCTTTGCGGTGGGAAAAACGACATGCTTGAGCGTGTTATGGCAGACCCTGCCTTTGATCTGAGCCAAAGCGAGCTTGATCAGCTGTGCGATGCCCACGGCTTCACCGGTATGGCCGAGCATCAGACAGAGAAATTCATAAAAGAGTATCTTGACCCCATCATCGACGCAAACAAATCGTGTCTCGGCGTCGAGGCGAGTGTAAATGTGTAAGTGTATATATGTAAAGGAGCGTAACTATGTTAACAGCAATCGTGGGAACCAACTGGGGAGATGAAGGCAAGGGCCGCATGGTCGACCTGCTCTCGGAAAAATACGATATTGTCGTACGCTATCAGGGCGGCAACAATGCCGGACACACAGTTGTAAACGATAAAGGCAAGTTTATCCTGAACCTGCTTCCGTCGGGAATACTCCGTGACAGCACCGTCAATGTTCTCGGCGCCGGCATCGTCATCGACCTTGAGCATCTGTATAATGAAACCGCACGCCTGCGCGAGGGCGGAATTGCAATAAGCCCCGAAAACCTCAAGATAAGCGACCGCGCGACCATATGCATGCCGTATCACAAGCTCCTTGACGGTCTCGAGGAGGACAGACTCGGAGATAAAAAATTCGGCTCCACACGCCGCGGCATATCGCCCGTATACTCGGATAAGTTCATGAAAAAGGCCATCAGAATGGGCGACCTTAAGAATCTCGACCATCTGCGCGGAAGAATCGCCGATATCCTCGAATGGAAAAACCTCACCGTTGCCGGCGGATACGGACACGAACCGATTGATGTCGATGAAATTATGGCATGGCTTGAAAAGTTCGGAAAGCCCTTTGAGGAATATGTCTGCGATACGACCGTATACCTCACCGATGCCGTCAAAGCCGGCAAGTCGGTTATGTTCGAAGCTCAGCTGGGCGCACTGCGCGATATAGACTTCGGCATCTATCCCTACACATCCGCCTCCACAACTCTGGCAGCTTACGCGCCCATCGGCTCCGGCGTTCCCCAGCTCAAGCTTGATGAGAGCATCGGCATCATGAAGGCATATTCAAGCTGCGTCGGCGAGGGCCCGTTCACCTGCGAAATGTTCGGAGATGAAGCTCACGCCCTGCGTGAGGCAGGCGGCGAATACGGTGCCGCAACGGGACGTCCGCGCAGAGTCGGCGGATTTGACGTTGTCGCATCGCGCTACGGTGCACAGATGCAGGGATGCACATGCATCGCACTGACAAAGCTTGACGTTATGAGCTATATGGACAAAATCCCCGTCTGCGTTGCATATGAGATTGACGGAAAGCGCATCGAAAACTTCCCCGGCAATATCGAGGAGCTTGAGCGTGCAAAGCCCGTGTATGAATATTTTGAGGGCTTCAAGTGCGATATCTCCGCCTGCCGCAAGCCCGAGGATCTGCCGAAGGCCGCAATGGATTATATAAAATACATTGAAAAAGAAGTCGGCTGCCCGATTAAATACGTTTCAGTCAGCGCAGAGCGCGAAGGCTGCATCGAAATGTTCTGAGGGAGGCGAAGGAATGCAGAATCAGAAAGTGCTCGTTCTGGACTTCGGCGGTCAGTATAACCAGCTTATCGCGCGCCGTGTTCGTGAATGCAATGTCTACTGCGAGGTAAAGTCCCATAGCATGACGATAGACGAGATAAAGGCGTATAACCCCATCGGCATTATCTTCACCGGCGGACCGCAGAGCGTTTATGCCGCCGGATCACCTCAGGTTGACCCCGAGATATTCAAGCTCGGCATTCCCGTGCTCGGCATCTGCTACGGCTGTCAGCTTATGGCGCACTATCTCGGCGGCGAGGTTACCGCCGCGCAGTCGGACACGGCGCGTGAATACGGCAAAACCCCTACGTTTTTCGACACCGACTGCCGCCTGTTCAAGGGCCTGCCGGCAGAGAGCATAACATGGATGAGCCACGGCGACTATATGGCAAAGGTGCCCGAAAGCTTCCGCCTCGTTGCCCACAGTGCAGCGTGCCCGACTGTCGGAATATGCGATGAATCACGCGGCTTTTACGGCGTGCAGTTCCACCCCGAGGTAAACCATACCGAGTACGGTCAGAAGATGCTTCACAACTTCCTTTATGAAGTGTGCGGCGCAAAGGGCGACTGGACAATGGGCGATTATATGCGCGCCTCTATCGAGTCCATACGCGCCAAGGTCGGCGACGGCAAGGTTCTGCTCGCGCTCTCCGGCGGTGTCGATTCGTCCGTTGCGGCGGCACTGCTCGCCGAGGCGGTCGGGCCTCAGCTGACCTGCATTTTTGTCGATCACGGTCTCATGCGCAAGGACGAGGGCGACGAGGTCGAGGCGGCGTTTAAAAACTGGGATATCAACTTTGTGCGCGTAAACGCTCAGGACCGTTTCCTCGGCAGGCTCGCCGGCGTTTCCGAGCCGGAAGCAAAGCGCAAGATAATAGGCGAAGAGTTCATCCGCGTTTTCGAGGACGAGGGCAAGAAGATAGGCTCGGTTGATTACCTTGCACAGGGCACGATATATCCCGATGTCATCGAGTCCGGAACAAATGTCGCGGCCGTCATAAAGAGCCATCATAATGTCGGCGGCCTGCCCGATTTCGTCGACTTCAAAGAGATTATCGAGCCTCTGCGTCTCCTGTTCAAGGATGAGGTTCGCGCACTTGGACGTGAGCTCGGTCTGCCCGAGTATCTCGTCATGCGTCAGCCCTTCCCCGGCCCGGGTCTTGCCATCCGCGTCATCGGTGAGATAACGAAGGAAAAGCTGGATATACTGCGCGAGGCAGACTTCATTTTCCGTGACGAGATTGCAAAGGCACATCTTGAGGGAACGATGAACCAGTACTTTGCCGTTCTCACAAATATGCGCTCCGTCGGCGTAATGGGCGACGGCAGAACCTATGACTACACCCTTGCCCTGCGCTCCGTCACAACTACGGACTTCATGACCGCCGACTGGGCGCGCATTCCGTATGATGTGCTCGATAAGGTCTCCGTGCGCATCGTAAACGAGGTCAAGGGCATAAACCGCATCGTCTACGATATAACCTCAAAACCCCCCGCCACAATCGAGTGGGAGTAATCCCAAGAGCCGAAAAAGCCTTGAAAATACAGGATTTTTTGAGCCTTGATAC
>CAVAPG010000136.1:0-3674 GCA_963590435.1 bacterium | reverse complement strand
ATTCTGCACTCCTCCGCAGAATTGTCTTACGCTTTATGGGTTTTTTCGCATTGGTCTCTCAAAATGCAGCTTAATTCTACATGTCTGTTCACAATGCGTCAATATTTAATCCGATATTTTTTATTAATTTTGACTGTCAAATTTCAGTCAAATATGCTTATTTCGTCATTTTAACTAAGCCGGATAAAAAAAGTTCAAAAATAATTAAAATTTAATTCATATAAATTAATTAATCAAAAAATTTAAACTTTTTGCATTTAGATAAATCGGCGGTGGTAAAATTTTGTTCTGCATCGCAAATTGTGCAGTTTTCGGGGTTTGCGGCTTTTTTAACAGGCTTTCCGCACATAATATCGTGCAGAACGGTTTGCACCTGTGTATCCGACAACGCTAAATAATTGACAAGCACTCCGCTGTTATGATATAAAATAGAATAGACCTGATAAACGAAAACTACTATTACCATAGGGGGACACAGACATGGCCAAAAGACCAAATATCCTTGCGCTGGCTACCAAGATAAGTCTTGAGAGCCTGACCTACACCGGCATCACCTACAATGATCCGGAGTACAGAATTCTCGCACCGATAGTCGATGATGACATGTGCAAAGTCTTGATGCACATGCGCCTTGACACGCCGAGAACCACGGAAGAGATCGCAAAACGCTGCAAGAAGAGCGTTGAGTGGACAAAACAGCAGCTTGACAAGCTTAATGTTGCCGGCGTCATCCGCACAATGGAGGGCCTGGGCGGCGCAAAGGCCGGCTGGTATTATCCTATCTGGGTGCCGGGCATCATGGAAGGCATTCTCGCCAACAACGAGCAGTGCGAGCGTTATCCCGACCTTGCCAAATGCTTCGAGGAATACACCCGCCGCAGAGTTTCCATGCTTGCGCCTGTTCTGCAGAACGGCAAGCAGGGCATGATGTTCATGCGCGTTATGCCTGTGCAGAGCGCTGTCGAAAACAACTCGAGATCTGCATCCTATGACGAGGTGCGCACGCTTGTCGACAAGGCATTTGCAATATCCGTCGGTCCCTGCTCCTGCCGCCGTTCACGCAGGCTCATGGGCGAGGGCTGCGGACATCTTGAGGAAGATATGTGCATGTACCTCAATGACAACGCAATCAACTATTCCCGTTTGGGCTCGCATCGCCTCATAAGCAAAGAGGAGGCATACGAGGTCCTCAAGCGCGCCGAGGATAACGGCCTTGTGCATGAGATTAACCAGACTCCCGGCTTCGAGGATGCAACCGCTATCTGCAACTGCTGCGGCTGCTCCTGCTATGCTCTGCGTATTGCGAACATGTTCCGCTCAACGCAGGCGATTAAATCAAACTTCATCGCCAGAATTGACAAAGACAAGTGCGTCGCCTGCGGTCAGTGCGTCGAAAACTGCCAGACCAACGCCCTCAAGCTCGGTCAGAAATGCAGCACCGTCAATCCCGGCATATCCGATGCATATCATTCCGACATGGAAGTTCCCTGGGATGCGGCAAGCTACAATGTGCATTACCGCACAACACGCAGTGATGTTATGGACTCCGGCACATCACCCTGCAAGGCTGCCTGCCCGGCACACGTCCCCGTTCAGGGCTATCTTAAGCTCGCAGGAGAGGGTCGCTACACCGAGGCTCTTGAGCTTATAAAGAAAGAAAACCCCTTCCCCGCAGTCTGTGGCCGCATCTGCAACAAGGCATGCGAAAGTGCCTGCACCCGCGCAAGCGTTGACTCTGCCGTTGCAATCGACGATGTCAAGAAGTTCATCGCCGAAAAGGATCTCGATTCAAAGCACCGCTTCGTTCCGAAGATGCTCAACCAGATCGGCAGACCCTATGAGGAGAAGATTGCCGTTATCGGCGCAGGCCCTGCCGGACTGAGCTGTGCATACTATCTGGCGGTTAAGGGCTATCCCGTAACCGTGTACGAAAAGGAAAAGGCCCTCGGCGGCATGCTCACCATGGGCATCCCCTCCTTCCGCCTCGAAAAAGATGTTATCAATGCCGAAATCAAGGTGCTCAAGGATCTGGGCGTTAAGTTTAAAACCGGCGTTGAGGTCGGACGGGACATCACTCTCGACAAACTGCGCGAGCAGGGCTTCAAGGCATTCTATCTCGCAGTCGGCGCATCCAAGGGTGCAAAGGTCGGCTGCACGGGCGATAATCTGCCCGGCGTGTTCACCGGCATTGATTTCCTGCGCGAGGTTAACCTCGGCGAGAAGCCGGCAGTCGGCAAGAATGTTGCAGTTATCGGCGGCGGCAATGTTGCCATCGATGTTGCCCGTGCGGCAATCCGCCTCGGCGCAAAAACAACCGTCGTCTATCGCCGCGACCGCGACGCAATGCCCGCAGCCGATGACGAGGTCGAGGAAGCAATCGAAGAGGGCGTCAAGTTCATGTTCCTGGCTGCTCCTGCGGAAATCAGCGGCGACGGCAAGGCCGAAACCCTCAAGGTTGAGATTATGGAACTCAAGGACGGCAAGCCCGTCGGCACCGGCAAGTTTGAAACTCTGCCCGTTTCCGCTGTCATATCCGCAATCGGACAGAAGATTGATCTCGGCGGCATAGATGTCGAAACCGGCGCAAAGGGCACCGTAAACGTGTCCCTGCCCAGCTATCAGACCAGCGTTCCCGATGTGTTCGCAGGCGGTGACGTCGTAACCGGGCCGAAGTTTGCCATCGACGCAATTGCGGCAGGCAAGGAAGCATCCATCTCCATCCACCGCTATGTACATCCCGGTCAGACCCAGAACCTCGGCCGTGACCGCCGCAATTATAAGCCTCTGGATGTCAACACCGTTGGAGTTTCCGCCGCAGGCTTTGACAATGCGCCGCGCCAGAAGGCCGTAAATGCGCCTGCCAAGGAGGCCAAGAAGAGCTTCAAGGATCTGCGCGGCACTCTCACCGAGGAGCAGATTAAGATTGAGGCATCCCGCTGCCTCGGCTGCGGCTGTGTTGTCATTGACGAAGATATGTGCCTCGGCTGCGGCATCTGCACCACAAAGTGCAAGTTTGACGCGATAAAGCTCGAGAAGGTCATGGATAACCACTCTGTCAGCTATGTGAACACCCTGATGACCGCGGTTGGCAATGCTCCGGCGGCGGCAAGCAGACTCGTGACGAAGAAAATTCTTAAGAAATAATTATGCATGAGATCGGTGTTGTAAGGCAGGTCGTTCACACGATTGAAAACTTTGCCGCCGAAAACGGCGTAACAAAGATTGAGGAGATTGTCCTCGATATCGGCGAGCTGTCGCTTATCATTCCAAAGTATGTCGAAGAGATATATCCCGTGGCTACGCAAGGCACGATTCTTGAGGGCACGAAGCTTGTCATGAACGTTATTCCCGGCATGGCCGAGTGCGATGACTGTGATGAGATATTCAATGTCATTGAGCACGAGGGATACTGTCCCAACTGCGGCAGCTTTGAAAAGGCCATACTTTCGGGAAAGGATTTTCTCATCCGCGAAATTCACATTCCCGAGGATTAATCGAAAGCCCCCATGAGAAATCATGGGGGCTTTTTCGCGTCAGGGGCAGATTAAGCCGGACAATAAGCTCAATTGCCGAAGATGAAAATTCAGTATAACTGCCCTTGAATTTCGTTCAAGGGCAGTTGTGATTTAATCAGAACGGGAAGCCCATCGGGGTGAGCTTGCTCATTGCTTCGT
>CAVAPG010000135.1:0-3755 GCA_963590435.1 bacterium | reverse complement strand
CCGCAACCCCACCACCGCAAGCGGTCCCCCTCCCCTTACACAGGGGAGGCAATGGGCAACGCCATGACACTGAGCTCCTGTTTTACACAGGCGGAAACAATGAAGGTTCCTGTGACATCATCGCAACTTAAATATAAAACTTATACATGCCATTCAGGTCGGGGTTACTGCTCCGGCCTGAACATTTTGTTCATGATTTGACAAATCAGCCGCTTTAATGTATTATTCATCTGTTTCTTATGATTTTTTAATAATATTTATTTTTACAGATAACTTTTGAAGGAATGATAGACATGGAAAATATAAGTGCGAAGGCGCCATGGAAAAACAGTCTGGGCGAAGTGCCGTTTACTCTTGATTACTTTGACGGTTCGATGTTCGAGGCTGTTGAAAAGATTGCCGAGAAGTACCCGAACAACATCGCATTCGACTTCATGGGCAGGTCGACAAGCTACAAGACGCTGATAAAGGAAATCGAGGCCTGCGCAAAATCACTGCGCACCATTGGCGTGCGCGAGGGTGACAAGGTTACGATTGCGATGCCAAACTGCCCGCAGGCCGTCCAGATGTTCTACGCCGTAAATCTCATCGGCGGCATCTGCAATATGATCCACCCCCTGTCGGCGGAAAAGGAGATAGAGTTTTATCTCAACGAGTCCGAATCTGTCACCGCCATCACGCTCGACCAGTTCTATAATAAATTTGAGAACATCCGCCACAGCACAAAGGTTGTCAACATAGTCATTGCAAGCATTAAGGACGAGCTGTCAAAGCCCGTGCGCGCAGGCTATATGCTCACAGAGGGCAGAAAGATAAAGAAGATACCCGACGATGCGCCCGTTATCCGCTGGAACGAGTTCCTGCACATGGGCAAGCACTGTTTTTATAACTATAAGGTCAAGCGCACAGGCTCCGACCCCGCGGTTATCCTCTATTCCGGCGGCACGACCGGAACGACAAAGGGCATTCTGCTCTCAAACCGCAACTTCAATGCCCTCGGCCAGCAGGTTATCGCGGCAAATCCGATGTTCCGCGTTGGCGACAAGATGCTCGCTGCAATGCCGCTGTTCCACGGCTTCGGACTGGGAGTGTGCGTGCACACGATGCTCTCGCAGGGCGGCAGATGCATTCTCATTCCGCGCTTCACGGCGCAGACCTACGCAAAGCAGATAACCAAATATCACTGCAATTTCATTGCCGGCGTTCCGACGCTTTACGAGGCGCTTCTGCGTCTGCCGAGCATGGATAAGGCCGACCTCGGCTCGCTCAAGGGTGTTTTCTCCGGTGGCGACAGTCTGTCGGTGGAGCTTAAAAAGAAGTTTGACAGATTCCTTTATGACCACAACGCGAAAATTCAGATTCGCGAGGGCTTCGGTCTGACCGAATGCGTCACGGCAAGTTGCCTGACGCCGCCGCACATGGCAAAGGAGGGCAGCATAGGTCTTCCCTTCCCCGACACATATTATAAGATAGTCGAGCCCGGCACCGACAAGGAGCTTCCCTACGGCGAAGAGGGCGAGATACTCATTGCCGGTCCGACCGTTATGATGGAATACATCAAGCACCCCGAGGAGACCGCGCAGACCCTGCGCAAGCACGCCGACGGACTTACATGGATGTACACCGGCGACCTGGGCATGATGGACGACGAGGGCTTTATATACTTCCGCGGAAGAGCAAAGCGCATGATAATCAGCTCCGGCTATAACATATATCCCGGCCAGCTTGAGAATATTCTCGACGCGCACGAGTTTGTCCACATGAGCTGCGTCATCGGCGTGCCCGATCCGTACAAGATGCATAAGGTCAAGGCCTTTGTCATGCTCAAGCCCGGCATTCCCGAAAGCCCCGAAACCAAGGAGGCAATCATGGCATACTGCCGCAAGAACATCGCCAAGTACGCCATGCCGTATGATATCGAATTCCGCCGCGAGCTGCCGAAGACGCTCGTCGGCAAGGTGGCATACCGCATCCTTGAGGAAGAGGAAGCCGCCAAACGCCAAAGCGCATAATCATAATACAACAATATAATATTAATAATATTATTTTTCATCAGACATTCAGGGACGAGCTTGTATCGTCCCTGAATGTCTGTTCGACTGTCAACAATTATTGCGACACCTGCAGTATTATATACAAAACGGCTGATATAATTATTGACAAAATGCACTTAAATGTGTCATTATAAACTTTATTATAAATTAATTTTAGCGGCAAGGTGAAGATAATTGAATTTTATAGACATATTCCTTATCGGCGTTGCGCTGAGCATGGATGCGTTCGCCGTTTCCATCTGCAAGGGTCTGTCCGTCAGCAAGGTTAATGCAAAGCATGTGCTGACCGTCGGCGTGTGGTTCGGCGGATTTCAGGCGCTTATGCCGACACTCGGCTTTCTGCTCGGATACAGATTCGAGAGCTTTATAACAAACATCGACCACTGGATAGCTTTTATCCTGCTTGCGCTCATAGGCGGCAACATGGTAAGAGAAGCCCTCGGCAAGGGCGGGGACGACGGCAATGAAAACGATGATTTTTCCGTCAAGGCGATGCTTCCTCTGGCGATTGCGACAAGCATAGATGCCCTGGCTGTCGGCATAAGCTTTGCGTTCCTGGGCGTTGATATCGTAACGGCGGCGCTGCTTATCGGAGCAACGACATTTGTAATCTCCGGAGCGGGCATATTCGTCGGCAACATCTTCGGCTCGAAATATAAATCCAAGGCCGAGCTTGCAGGCGGCATCGTTCTTATACTGATAGGTCTCAAGATTCTGCTGGAGCATCTCGGAGTAATTAACTTCTGATTGATATTTGCCGATGAAGATTAACTTGAAAAGATACCTGCCGATAATCGTGATGCTCGTCGTCGCGCTCACGGCCGGAATATTAATATGGCTTGACATTCTGCATGTCGATCAGATCATCGCCGCAGTCAATTACAATCGGCCGCTTGCGCTTCTTGTTATTCTGGCTCTTTTTGCGTTCAAGGGCTGCTCGTGCATACCCTATGCCGTCATTCTTATCGGCTGCGCGCTCATTTTTGAGCTTCCGCTTGCCATAGCCATAAACACATTCGGCACGGCAATCTGCATTTCCGTGTCGTATCTTATCGGGCGTTTTTCCCAGGGTCTGACTCTTGACGGCGTGCTTGCAAAGTATCCGAAGTTTCGCCGCTATTTTGCAAATGCCGAAAACTACAGCTTCACATTTGTTTTCGCCGTACATACGCTGCACCTTTCAACCGAGGTGCAGGGAGTGCTGTTCGGGCTTCTGCGCACCCCGTACTGGGCGTATCTGGGCGGCTCCATGCTTGCGCTTATGCCGAGCATGCTGGTTTTCACGGTCATAGGCGATGAATTTGATTTCACAAATCCCCTGTTCTGGCTGTTTATCGGAATCGATGCGCTTATGGTCGTAACGGGCCTTGTCTACGCGAAGAAAAAGATTATAGACGGCGGCAGGACTGCCCCGTCCGAGGATTGAAAAGTCGGAGCGCTTTCGCTCCGGCTATTTGATTTTCCACAACAATGTGGTAAAATGATATAATATGATAATTTTTCGGAGGAAGCCATGAACGGACATGAATGCTATATAATCGGCGCAGGTGATTTCTTCGGTCTTCGCGAAATTCCGGATGACAGCGATTATGTCATTGCCGCCGATGCCGGTTTTGAATATTGCAGGCAAAATTGCATAATCCCCGACATGGTGCTCGGTGATTTTGACTCGCTCGGTCAGGTTCCGAAGCACCCCAATGT
>CAVAPG010000134.1:0-3791 GCA_963590435.1 bacterium | reverse complement strand
TTATGTATTCGTTTAATTGTTCCGTAGACGAAGCCCTTTTGACGGCTTTTTCACGAAACAGTTCTTTCCCCATAGGTTATTACCTCTCTTCCGATTATTGTTATATATAATTTATTTCGTCTTTCAAATTTACTTGATAATGCCTCTCTTGCGGATCTTGTTACTGTCAAACCACACTCTGTCTTTTTTTACTCCGCAGGCGGCACAGAATACGGAAAGGCCGTCATCGGACGCATTCCAGGATGTATCCGCTCCGCAAATCGGACATGCACACAAAAAATCGAAAATTTCCGACGACGATGCGTCGGCAACGGGATCTTTCAGATGCGTTATTCCTCCGGAAACGATATCAAGACTGTCATCGTTCAGTTCAATTTTCTCCGCATTGTCTTTGTAGATTAGTTTTTCATTGTCTTCCATAAAATCCTCCGTAAAAACAGTAGGTTTATTCTTTAATAGCAGATAAATTATTCCAACCGCAAAGCATCTCTAAGATTTTATCATAGTATCCGTTTTCAAAGAAGAAACACTTTGAAGGATCGGATGCCATTTTGTCTCCTGTCATTGCAAGCGCAATTGCTCGGCATCCGCCGCAGCAGTATTCAAAATATTTGCATTTTCCGCACTTGGTGTTTACTTCTCTCAAGGTGCCGACCGTGGTGCAGATTTCATCCATGTATTTTCCGCCGGAGATAAGTGCTTTCAGGCTTCCGGTTTTAAGATTCCCCAAAATGTCGCCGTGCTGCTCATAGTACCCCGACATCTGATGGCAGGGAAAAACATTTCCGTTTGCCGCGACCGCAATCATTCCGCGGTTACCCTTGCAGACGGGCGCGTTTTCGCGGTAACTGTCTTTCGGACATTCGACCGCCGCGATGGTGTATGATTTCATTTTCGGAAGCAGCGTGCCTATCTGCCACACAGTCAGCTCCATTTGATGCTCCTCTTTCGAGTATTCGCACCAGAGTTCAAGCATCGAGTCCATATACTCTTTGAAGGTCAGCGTTGAGCCGTTTGCGTTCTGTTCCCAGCGCGGTGCTTCGGTTGTTCTTATAACGCGTGTCTCATCAACGCCCATTTTATCGAGCATTCTTACCGTGTCGAGCATGACTCCGACATTTTTCCGGTGGACGTTTGTCTGAACCTTGACGGGAAAGCCGTTTTCGATGCAGAGTGAAATAGCTCTAAGCGCATCCTCTTCAGCACCTTTTCTGTTTCTCAACCAGTCGTGCCGGCCGATTCCGTCAAACGAGATTTTCATAAGAGGGACGCATCCGATGCTTTTAATACGGTCGAGTGCTGCCTGATTTATGAAATGTCCATTCGTGTTCAGCTCGTAGACATACAGATCGCGGCTATAAATGCCTTCAAGAATCTCAAAGAAATTTTTATGAAGCATCGGCTCGCCGCCGGTAATCGTGAATCCGTTTATGCCGCAGTCTCTCGCCTGATCGAGAAGGCTGTTTGCCTCGTCAAGCGACCATTCACTCTGAAGCGGGGCGTTATCGGCGGCGTTGAAGCAGTGCAGACAGTTGTAGTTGCATTTTCCCGTAATCATCCAGTTCATGGCGGGAAAATAGCGGTTGTCGTATGTCTTGTCCTGCCAATCAGTCAGCCTGTACTCACCTTTTTTGCAGGGTCTCGCAAAGCCCGACATGATAAGTCGTTCCAGCAGATCCGACTCTTCTATATCATGTGCGGCATCGCAGAGCTTTAACAGCTCGTATTCCTCTTTTTTCAGCCGCTGTGCGTCTCGTACGCCTTTTATGTAATAGGCGTACGGCGAGCGTACCCATGAGCGCAGGCCAACTGATTTATTTAATATGCAGTACATTATTTTCCCCTCAGAAAGTTATTTTGTAAATGCACTTTTCATCGAGTTGTAGTTTGAAAAAGGCTCATCATCGGTTCAGATGATTCAAACCGTCCGGATGATCATTTCTGATTATGCTCGAACTCGTAAGTACAGTATCCTACGCCACCGTTTTCAACATACCATCTGCAACCCCGGCAGCCATCATTATGCACATCCGGATCGTAAGGATTACATGTCCACCTTCCGTCTTTCTCAACTTTACAGTTACCGCAGAGCCAGTGTTCGCAGGGGTTGTTGTGGCTGTCCAGCCTTTTGTAATTGTAGAAATTTTCATATTTGCTCTCGCCGCATCCGCCGCCGGCTACATTGTCGAGCTCGTCGTCACCGAGTTCACCGTTTTCGGGATTAAGCTTGGCAAAATATGCATTTGCCTGTTCATCAGAAAGCTCGACGCCGTTTTCCTTTGCGAGAGCGATAAGCTCTTCGGGGGATTTTGCCTGTCTTGCCTTTTCAAGCAGTTCTTTGTTCATTTTCATGGGGGTACCTCCTGATTTTTTATTTTAAGACGATTTATTCGTCTTCTTTGCAGAGCCGGTAGTCGCCTCTGTTTGAAGAATGCAAACAGTTGCTGCAGGCCACAAGTAATCCGCATCTGGCTCATATTCCTAATCCGAGTTGATGCACTGTTGTGTCGCCGCAAATTTTGCGCACAAAACTGTCGCATGAGTTTTTTGGGTTTATACCGATTGATATCTTATGATTGCTCGCCTCATAGTCTACTCCACCTGTCACTTTACCGAGTTCGTTATCTGTAATCGCGTCATTTTCTTTTTTTATGCTCGTCATTGCAGTACCAGGAACCGTTGCTTGTCGAAGAAAGCGCACAGTTCTGACAGCATGAACGCAAACCGCATTTGTCGCATATCTCGGTAGTATCACCGCGGAGGAAGTATGTTTTATTGCCGCAAAATTTACACACAAAATATTTGCATATATTCAACGTGGGGTATTCAATCTGTTCGCCGTAGTTGTATTCTATGCCGCCTACCACTTTGCTGAGATCGCTGTCTGTCAATTTTTTGATTTCTTCCGCTTTATCAAGCTGTTCTTTGTTCTTTTCCATTAATGTGCCTCCTTTAATTCTACTTCTTTATTTCATTTGTCGTCAGCCTATAGCCGGTAACATCGTCCCAGTTTCTGCGGATAACGATGTCAACCGTAAGATCGGTGTTGTTAAAGTCTATCGACCACTACGTATTACTTGTGATAATATCGTCGTTAGGCTCCTACGAAGCCGCTTTCAGTGCCGTCCAGACGGTATCCGAAGTTTATTTTCCCTTTTCTTCTTCGAACACACCCTTTCCTCGTAATATTCGGGTTCGGAAAAATTCTTTTTCAGACTTGCTTTTGACTCGGGAGGGTACTTATGCTTTCAACGTTTGCAGATCCACTGACCTTCTTCTATTTCCATATAGGCACATTCGGTGCAACCGGCCTCTCTGCCGCATATGTTGCAATAACCGATGTCACCCACTACTTTTATGGAGGAAATTCCGCAGATTCCGCATTTGAAATTTTTGCACCAACGGCCTATGACTTTCATATCCCATTCGTCATCGTTTCCACCACCGCATCCGCCGCCGGCTACATTGTCGAGCTCATCGTCCGGAATTTCGCCGCACGTGGGGTGGAGATTGGAAAAATAGATATTTGCCTGCTCGTGCGTGAGCTCGGTGTCGTTTTCCTTTGCAAGAGCCATAAGCTCTTCTGCGTTTTTTGCACGCTTTGCCTTTTCAAGCAGTTCTTTGCTCATTTCCATGTCTTCAGCTCCTTATCTGAATTTATTTATACAAAAAGTGTTGTTCTGCAACCCGGAGGAATCTTCGGACTTGTGCAGCTTCAAGCTTCCTGCACAACCGTTTGCGGCAAGAAAATCGGCAAGCCTGCCTTGCTCCGCAACGGCACCATTACGCTT
>CAVAPG010000133.1:0-3816 GCA_963590435.1 bacterium | reverse complement strand
CGAGCTCCTGCATCATTTCTATGTCATAGTTTGTACGCTGTGAAATACGCTGTGCTTCAAGAAGCTTGCCGTTTTCCTGAAAATATTTGACGCGTTCGTCACATTCGGCGCGAATGTCCGCTATCGCTCGTCCCATTTTATCCTTCGTGACAACATAGTGACTGGCAGGATAAATTGCAGCATGGTTCAAATAACGCAATGCTGCTCCCGTTACGGGATTTATCTCGCTTATTCTATCTATTTCGTCACCGAAAAATTCAACTCGGATTGCTTTGTCGTTTGAGTATGCCGGGAAAATTTCAACCGTGTCACCGCGAACACGGAACATGTTGCGCTCAAAAGCTATATCATTTCGCTCATAGCGTATCTCAATGAGCTTGCGTAAGAGCTCATCCAAATCACGGGACTGGCCGGGGCGGAGTGATATAACCATGTTTTTATAGTCAATGGGGTCACCCAAACCATAAATGCATGACACTGAGGCCACGACTATTACATCGCGCCGCTCAAACAGACTTGATGTCGCGCTGTGGCGTAGCCGCTCAATCTCATCGTTGATTGCACTGTCTTTCTCAATAAATGTATCCGTGTGCGGAATATATGCCTCAGGCTGATAATAGTCGTAATAAGAAACAAAATACTCAACGGCATTGTCGGGGAAAAATTCGCGAAACTCAGAGCAAAGCTGCGCCGCGAGTGTTTTGTTGTGCGCAAGCACAAGCGTCGGCCTGTTTATTCTTTCAATAACGCTTGCCATTGTAAATGTTTTTCCGGAGCCTGTAACACCGAGCAGAACCTGTTCGTCGATGCCACTTTCAATGCCGTGAACAAGAGCTTCGATTGCCTCGGGCTGGTCACCGGTAGGAGAGTATGCTGATTTCAATACAAACTTATCCATAATCCATACCTCCCAATGATTTTGCGTATCAAATTATACCACAGCAGAACGATGCGGACAAGATATGAATACAGACTGCAAAAAATATGCTGCTGAGGATTTATCCGTACAGCAATGGGGAAAACTCAAAAAATAGTCGACCTGTGACTGAACATCAGTGAGATTTTTCGTGGAGTGTGGGCTTCAAAAATGCAGCTTTTATGCCAAACCGAAACATAGGGTGCAGACCATTCGAACTGAATGTCCTGCACCCAACATTTTTCGAAGCCGAATTTAAGCCGGTGTTTATAATCAACTGCCGTATTGCAAAATAAAATCGTGAACAAGCAGAAGAATTTTTGCGGCTTGAGCTCGCGTTGCTGTCGCATTTGGCCGGAATGTGTTATCCTCAAATCCGCTGATTATTCCGGCTTCAGCCAGCACATTAACAGCATCAACATAACAATCGTCAATATTTGACGAATCTTTAAATAAATTTGCGGCATTAAGCTGAGCCAAAATTTCTGCGCTGACATACTGCTTCATGAGACGATAGGCAAATGTCGCCATCTGCGCACGGGTAACATTTTCGTTTGGACGAAAAGTTTTGTCAGAGAAACCTGCAACAATGTCATTTAGACTGCCCCAAAGAATAGCATCCTTGAATCCCTGATATATATTCTTCGTGTCAGAAAAGGAAGGTTCACCGTAGTCTGAAACATCCTCTTTGCCGCACATGTTGTACAGCATCATAACAAATTCTGCTCTTGTTACATCGGCGTCAGGTCTGAATGTTCCGTCAGGGTATCCTCCGACAATATCATGACTATAGCATTCGTACACGAAATTGTGATACCAGCCTTTTATGTCCGAGAACGGATCCGTTGGGTCAAGAAAATACACCTTTGCGGCAGATAAAGCATCTGTCCTGTCCTCCGTTCCAAAATCGAAGTCACCGGTGAACTCCACATTTTCTTTCCATTGTCTTACAGAACCATTGTAGTAAAAAGACTCAAGCGAATCACAACCCAAGAAGGCGTTGTTTTCAATATATTTTATAGTTTTCGGCAGGCATATCTCGGTTAGAACAGCGCAATCGCAAAATGCACTGTTGCCGATTCCGATAACCTTGATACCACTGATTTCGGATGGAATATCCGCCTTTGTAACTGTGCTGTCACATTCAACAACAGTGCCTGTAGCCTTGTTAAAATAAATATATCCGTCAGTTACTGCATACTTCACATCACTGCTGCTGTAAGCAAAAGCGGCTGTAGGTACTAAGGCCATAAGCATTACGACAACAAGCAGCATACTGCAAATTCTCTTTTTCATACTATTCTCCCGTTTAATCATTGCTTTTTTACATCTGCATTCTTAACTCAAGTAGATTACCACAATTTTATATGTCAATATATTCAATGTCAAGTGCTTGAGCATTCAATTGATATGCCAATTTATATTGACCATTTAATCATGTTATGCAGCCCATGCATTATTCATTGCCCAAATGTGCAAACTCAATTTATTTTTAAGTTCCGTTCTGCGCGATTTTTTGCGCGGATTTTACTCAATGCTGTGCTGTTTTAACGAAATTCTTAATGCGTTCCTATTATCAAAGAATTTATATCATGTTATTTGACCCGATAAAATAAAGTGAAACACATCAAATTTGCAAGTTTTCCATGCTTTAATCGCATGTGAATGCAAGTCAACTTTCATCTGAAAACGGAATTCTGCAACGCAGCTGCATCACAACTTGCAGAAAAATGCCGCCATGCATATAAAAATGCACGAAAACGAATAATGAATTATGCGGCAATGCAAAATTCAAAATATCCAATCAGACGATTTTGCAATTTTTAAAATTGCAGATGCAAAACGCATTTTATTGTGCAAAACCAACAAAATGCAAAAACAGTTTTTGTACAAAATAGTTGATTTTCTCGATTGCATGAGTATAATGATAATCGTAAAGAGAAACAAACTTTTCGCTTAAATTTGAAAGGAGCGCACAGTAATGTTAGCAGGTATCGGTATTTTCGGAGCAGCATATCTCGCAGGCATGGTTTGGATGACTGTCAGAGGCATGCAGAACGCATAACTGGGCATTGTATATAGGCAAGCTCCGAGAGTTAATCTCGGGGCTTGATTTTTTTATATTCAGCTGTGTATAATACTTATCATGAAAGAATTAACTGTCAAGAAAAATGATGCAGGGCAGCGGCTTGACCGCTTTGTCGGCAAAGCTGTACCGCTGCTGCCGGAAACGCTGCTTCAAAAGTACATAAGAATAAAGCGAATTAAGCTCAACGGCAAAGGTGCTAAACGTGATACGCGCCTGAGTGAGGGCGATGTTTTAAGCTTATACATAAACGATGAATTCTTTGAAAAGCCTCGCGAGGAAAACGCCTACCTTAAGGTCGGCAAGCCTCGGATAAGCATCGTGTATGAGGATGAGAACATTCTTCTTGCGGATAAGAAACCCGGCGTTCTATGCCACAGCGCCGGAGCGTGGGATTATAATACACTTATTGCAAACATCCAGGCGTATCTTTCACAAAAAGGTGAATGGAATCCGAAGGAGGAAAATTCTTTTGCACCGGCTCTGTGCAACCGAATCGATCGTAATACAGGCGGCATAGTAATTGCAGCTAAAAACGCCGAGGCTCTGCGAATATTAAACGACAAAATACGCGACAGGGAGATAGAAAAATACTATCTCTGTGCTGTTCAGGGCAAGCCGAAGAAACCGTGCGGCAGACTGGAAAATTATCTTTTCAAGGATGCCGTAAAAAATCAGGTTTTCATAAAAAACCGTCCCGAACCGGGCGCAAAGACCGCAGTCACGGAATACAGACTTATAAAAAGTTCGGGAGCCCTGTCGCTCATGGAGTGCCATCTTCTCACCGGGCGCACACATCAGATACGTGCACAGA
>CAVAPG010000132.1:0-3827 GCA_963590435.1 bacterium | reverse complement strand
GCTCTCCAAGGTCCGTTCCGTTGGCGGCATGGCGGTAAATATGGATCTTATTGCAGGTCTGCCGGCTGACAGTGAAGACGGTTTTATACGCACCCTTGATACGGTTATCTCTCTTAATCCGGAGAACATAACAGTGCACACACTATCGCTCAAAAAAGGTTCACGCATAATGCTTGAAGGCAGCCCTCTCCCCTCCGAGGATGCTGTCGGAAAAATGCTCAGTGCAGCAAATGATAAACTTCACAGCGGAGGCTGGGCACCATATTATTTATACAGGCAAAAATTTATGTCCGGTGGCTTTGAAAATGTCGGCTGGGCAAAGCCGGGGAGTGAAAACATATATAACGTCTGCATCATGGAAGAGCTCTGCTCAATTATCGCGCTCGGCGGAGGCGGTTCCACCAAACTCATTTCCCCATCAGGTGGACGAAACATCAGATTTTTTGCTCCGAAGTATCCGTCCGAATATATCTCATTTACAGAAAAAACCTGCTCAGATAAGCAGGGCATAGTTGATTTTTACAGTAAGGAGAGTATGTAACAATGTCATTTGATTTAAACGAAATTAATTACCGAACTGTTGCCGACCCAAAAGGCTTTATAGAAGATTGCGATGCAGTATATGATGCGCGTGTCAAAGATGCGGCAGATAAGATAATCGAAAACAGCCGCCGCAGTCCGATTGTTCTTCTGTCCGGCCCATCGGGCTCCGGAAAAACCACTACCGCACGTAAAATAAGCGAAGAGCTGGAACGCCGCGGTGTTCACGCGTATTATGTCGGCATGGATGATTATTTCAAGACAGTCGACCCCGCAACCGCGCCGAGAACGCCCAACGGAGATATAGACCTTGAGTCACCTTTATGTCTGGACATGGACTTGTTGAACGAGCATTTTACAATGCTGGCCGAGGGAAAACGTATATATGTGCCCAAATACGAATTTTCCCGACAGATGCGGATACTCGAGCCTTCTAAATCAATAAAGCTGAAGAAGGACGAGATCGTTGTATTTGAGGGCATCCATGCGCTCAATGATATGATTACGGTGCGCAATCCCGATGCATTCAAATTATACATCTCCGCACGAAGCAGTGTGACCTTCAATGGCAAGGTCTGCTTCAAGGGCACTTGGTTCAGACTCGTCCGGCGCACCGTACGCGACTTCAACTTCCGTGGAGCAGATCCCGCTCAGACAATAAAAATGTGGGGCAATGTCCGCCGCGGAGAAATATCATATATCTCGCCATTCAAAAACAAAGCGAACTTTCTGTTTGATTCAGCCCTCCCCTACGAGATGGCTGTAATGAACGAAACTGCCACCAAGCTCTTCTCCTCAATTCCTGAAGGCATCGAACGTTATGATGAACTTCGTTCCGTTTTGCCCGCGCTTCAGCTATTTGGCGTTATAGACGAAAAGCTAGTTGCCCCCGACGCCCTTATCCGCGAATTCATAGGCGGCGGCAAATTCGATTGATATTGATGAGAAATGTAAAACAGCTCGGATTGAATAAGTCCGGGCTGTTTTCTTGTTATAGTGGCTGTTTCTTTATTTGCGCCCATTTACGCGGATACTTCGGATGAGTAGGCTTAATTTTTTCAATAATCACGGCGGCATGCGTTATATCAGTTCCGGGAATCGTATAGCGTATCGTATCTTTTAGCTGAGCCCCGAGCAACTGCATGGCATTGGCGGCCTCACAGACTTCTTCATCGCAATCCGGGCCTTTCATGGCTATAAACAGACCGCCGACGCGGATATAAGGCAGGCACATCTCGCATAGAACACCAAGACGTGCAACAGCGCGTGACACAGCGATGTCGTAGGCAGCGCGTTGTTCCGGAGCAATTTCTTCCGCGCGAGCATGGATGCACTGCACATCGTTAAGTTCTATCTTCATGCATGTTTCATTGAGAAAGTCTATGCGCTTATTTAAGCTGTCAAGCAGCGTAAGATTCATATCCGGCTGTATAATTTTCAAAACCAAACCGGGAAATCCAGCGCCCGTTCCGACATCAATTACCTTTTTGCCCTTAAAATCGCATAAACTCAGCAGCTGCGCACAATCGAGAAAGTGCAGTCTGGAAACATCTTCTTCGCCGCTTATTGCCGTGAGATTCATCACTCGATTGCGTTCCTCAAGGTATTCAAAATATGTTTCTAAATGCTTTATTGCATTAGGAGCGGGAGTAATGCCGAGCTCGGCAAGACCGCTGTTTAATATTTCTTCCATAAAATCTCCAAAAAAATAAGTTGGATTAAATCCAACTTATTTTATCATATTAATTTTTGTTTAGCAATTACTTAAAGAAGTTATGATCGCCTATTTTGCAGAGCCATGTTGTTTCTATCATGCCGCTTCCCCAGTAACGCCCCGTTTGGAAAAACAGTGCGTCTCCAACGGTATTGTAGCCTTCATAGACAAGCTTTGCACAAACAACGCTTATATTATACGGATCGCCGTAGATAGCTCCGGAAGATACCACGCTGAACTGGCCGCTTTGGAATATAACATCTTTAATAGTCGCGCCGAACCTTGAATCGCCGGCACGGTTGAGAATAACATTTCCGACTCCGATTTGGCCGGCAACCGGCTGGTTTCCCGATTCCCAGGTGATGATCCTGCTCATCCAATAGATATCATCGTCATTGTAATACTCATCTCCGCTCTGGAGAATTTGTTCGTCTGCTGTGCTGAGATTAATCGCATTATTCTCACCGTCGTTTGAAACATCTAACGTAAATATCTTCGCAAGAGCCTCCACAGGAATAATGAACGAGCCATCAACTGCCATATAACCGTCGGGGATATAGAGATATCTGCCGTTTGCGCACAAATACTCATCATCGAAACCGACATTAATTGTTATGCCGGCAACCTCGACAGTAAGTTCATTCAATTCTAAATTGTAGTCAGCATCAGCGTCATAACCGAGAACCGCGCACGCCGCTTCAAGCGAAACATAAGTGCTGTCCCCAATCATATATCCGCGGCAGGAAAGCAAACCGTCGACATATATCGGAGTCTCGGTACAGCTGACACCGTTATCAGTTTCCTCAGCAAGCGCCGACCCGCAAAGGAAAACACACAGCAGACAGATAACGAAAACGAGTGATATACTGTATTTTTTTAGTTTACTCATATAACGCTCCTGTCATAAAAATTCATTCGGCAAAATACCGAATGTTGCCTTTATTACTTTCAGGCATATTAATTATAACGAAACAGTTACAAATGAGTAAATGGATATTGTGCACAAATCAGGCACTCTATTTTTGTGCATAATTCACAAGCGCGCTTCAAAAACCGCAAGATTTAGGCTTGTTTGAATTAAAAAATACAGCATTTTGTGCTATTGACAGTTTGCACAAAAGCAGAAAAAAAGCTACATTTTTCGAAAAAATCGTAAAAATTATTACAATTATTAATCGCGCGTATAACATTATGTAAATCAATTGGGTTATGCATTTATATTATGTAAACCATATTGGCACTTTTATATGCAATTTTTAAGTGCCTTTGCAAGCTGATCAGGGCACGAAGTGTTCTTGAAACCGCACTTTATCCCCTCGAGTCTCTCCACGGCATCTTCCGTTTTCATCCCCACAAGGAGCCTCGAAATGCCTTGCAAATTGCCATCGCAGCCGCCTTTGACCTCCACTTTTGCGATTCGTCCGTCCTCGACATCAATCTCGAAAAGCTGCGAACATACGCCTTTCGGTCTGTAAGTAATATGCATAATAACACCTCATTTTGAATATTTTCAGTTTACATAATCTTTCGAATTTTGACACGTAAATCATAGCATAAACACATCAATATGTAC
>CAVAPG010000131.1:0-3861 GCA_963590435.1 bacterium | reverse complement strand
CCGCCGCCTCATTGCCATCCATCGTCTTGTACCTTCTTGTCATATCTTTTCCTCCCAATATGGAATTATGATGGATAAATCTGACGTGTGGTTTGGTAATAATCACACATGTCCAACATATCACAAAACTGCCCTGAAATCAACACTTTTCAGGGCAGTTGCGAGCAAATGTTAATTTTCTGCCAAAGATTATTTGTACATTTCGACTAAACGCTGCAGGTGCTCATAACGGGCTTTTGCATTGGCTTCATTTGCTTCAAAAAGGGCATCGGCGCGGTCGGGGAACTCGCGTGTCAGTCTGCTGTAACGGGCTTCGTTCATGAGAAACTCACGATAGCCGTCTGCTGGTATTTTACTGTCTAAAGTAAATTTTTCGGAAATTTTTGATGGATTGTATCTGAATAAATTCCAATAGCCGCATTTGACAGCTTTATCCATTTCTTTTTGGCAATTAGTCATGCCGCCTTTTATCGAATGCATTTCGCACGGCGCGTATGCAATGATAATCGACGGGCCCGGATAAGCCTCAGCTTCGGTTATTGCTGCGAGCGTCTGAACCTTGTTTGCACCCATTGCGATTTGTGCAACATACACATACCCGTATGTCATCGCAATTTCTGCCAAGGACTTCGACTTGATTTCCTTACCTGCTGCAGCAAACTGAGCTACTTGACCGATGTTGGAAGCCTTGGATGCCTGACCGCCGGTGTTGGAGTAAACCTCGGTGTTGAACACGAAGATGTTAACATCTTCGCCGGAGGCGAGAACATGGTCAACGCCGCCGAAGCCGATGTCAAATGCCCAGCCGTCGCCGCCGAATATCCAGCAGCTCTTCTTGTTGAGGTAATCTTTCTTCTCAAGTATTTCGGACGCCAGTGAGCATGCAGGACAATCACAATGAACCGCACCATTTGCCTTGGCTTGTATCATGTGATCGAGCATGCCTTCGGCTTTTTCGCCGAACATCTGTTTAGCATGATCCGAACCGAGAAATGCGATGCAGTCGTCGATAGGAAGAATGTCTTCTTCAAGTTCTCTGATAAATGCCGCAGAAGCTTCCTGGTTTGCTCCGGTGTTGCTGTATGTCTCCAACCAGCTCTGCGCGGCCTGTTTAAGTTCGACGCAGCAACCGGGCAGAGCAATAAGCTGCTCAACCTTAACCTTGAGGTCATCGCGTATCTTCTTCTGACCGAGGTAGAGACCGAGGCCGTGCTCAGCGTTATCCTCGAACAGAGAGTTTGCCCAAGAAGGACCCTTGCCTTCCTTATCTACAGTGTAAGGCGATGTAGCAGCAGGACCGCCCCAGATAGAGCTGCAGCCCGTTGCGTTGGAGATCATCATATGGTTACCGAACAGCTGGGTAACAAGACGCGCATAGCTTGTCTCTGCGCAGCCTGCACATGAGCCGGAGAACTCAAGATACGGCTGCTTGAACTGGCTGAACTTCACATTATCGGCCTTGAACATGTCAGGCTTATCTGAAACATTCTCAACACAGAAGTCAAATATCTTTTGCTGCTCAAGCTGACTTTCCATAGGAACCATCTCTAATGCATGCGTTCCACATTGCGTCACGCAAACGCCGCAGCCCATGCAGTCGAGCGGAGATATCGCCATCGTAAAGCCGTATTTATTCTTTCCTTTTCCGATTTTAATCGGAAGTATTTTTGCCGCCTTCGGCGCTTTTGCGGCTTCCTCGTTATCGAGAGCAAACGGACGCAGAGTGGCGTGTGGGCAGACAAAAGCACAGTTGTTGCATTGTACGCATCGATCCGGATGCCACTCGGGAACAAAAGCGGAAACGCCGCGCTTTTCGTAAGCGGAAGCGCCGAGCTCAAATGTGCCGTCAGCGTGGTTGACAAAAGCGGAAACAGGCAGGGAATCGCCGTCCATCTTATCCACAGGATCAAGAATGCTCTTGACCATTTCAACAGTCTTCTCACGTCCGGTGTATGCCTTCGCTTCGGCTGTATCCTCTGCATTCTTCCAGGACTCGGGAACCTCAACCTTGACAAATGCGGTTGCACCGGCGTCGATTGCCTTGTGGTTCATGTCGACAATGTCCTGACCTTTCTTGAGGTAGGATGCAGTTGCCTTTTCCTTCATATAGCGGATTGCGTCTTCCTGAGGAATGACCTTTGCCAGAGTAAAGAATGCAGACTGGAGAATGGTATTCGTTCTCTTGCCCATGCCGATCTCACGTGCCAGATCAATTGCATTTATCATATAAAGCTGAATGTTGTTGTTTGCAATATAGCGCTTGGATGCAGCGTCAAGATGATGCTCGAGCTCTGCAAAATCCCACTGACAGTTGATGAGGAAAACACCGCCGGGCTTAACATCACGAACAATGGGGAAGCCCTTAGTTATGTAGGCGGGAACATGGCATGCAACAAAGTCTGCCTTGTTGATGTAATACGGGCTCTTTATCTGCTTGTCGCCGAAACGCAGGTGGCTGATGGTAACACCGCCGGTCTTCTTCGAGTCATACTGGAAGTAGGCCTGAACATTCTTGTCGGTGTGATCGCCGATGATTTTGATGGAGTTCTTATTTGCGCCGACAGTACCGTCACCGCCGAGACCCCAGAATTTGCATTCAACGGTACCTTCCGCTGCGGTAGACGGAGCAGCAACCTCAGGAAGTGAGAGGTTAGTTACATCGTCAACGATACCGATGGTAAACTGGCGTTTCATATCGTCCTTCTTAAGCTCGTTGTAAACAGCAAAGACGGAAGCGGGGGGAGTGTCCTTTGAACCCAGACCGTAGCGGCCGCCTATAACCTTGATATCACTGCCTGCATTAGCAAGAGAAGTGACAACATCAAGGTACAGAGGCTCACCCTGAGCGCCGGGCTCCTTGGTGCGGTCGAGAACCGCAATCTTCTTGCATGTGGAGGGGATTGCCTCAAGAAGCTTATCGGCTCTCCACGGGCGGAACAGTCTTACCTTTACAAGGCCGACCTTTTCACCCTGAGCGGTGAGATAGTCGATTACTTCTTCTGCAACATCGCATATAGAACCCATTGCAACGATGACGCGGTCAGCATCGGGAGCACCGTAGTAGTTAAACAGCTTATAGTCTGTGCCGAGCTTTTCGTTGACCTTGCCCATGTATTCTTCGACTATTTCGGGGATAGCATCATAGTATTTATTAGATGCTTCGCGATTCTGGAAGAAGATATCTCCGTTCTCGTGAGAACCGCGCATGGTGGGATGCGAAGGATTGAGTGCTCTTTCACGGAAGGCCTTAACAGCATCCATGTCGCACATGTCCTTGAGATCCTCGTAGTCCCAAACTGCTATCTTCTGAATTTCATGAGAGGTACGGAAGCCGTCGAAGAAGTTCAAGAAGGGAACACGCCCCTTTATGGCGGCAAGGTGAGCAACGGGAGCAAGGTCCATGACTTCCTGAACATTGCCTTCGCCGAGCATGGCAAAGCCGGTCTGACGGCAGGCCATGATATCCGAGTGATCACCGAAAATGCTGAGCGTGTGTGAGGCAAGAGCACGGGCTGTTACATGGAATACGCCGGGAAGCAGCTCGCCTGCGATTTTGTACATGTTAGGAATCATCAGAAGAAGACCCTGAGAAGCCGTGTATGTGGTGGTAAGTGCACCGGCGTTCAGGGAGCCGTGTACTGCACCGGCTGCACCGGATTCCGCCTGCATCTCCTGCACCTTTACTGTGCTGCCGAAGATGTTCTTCTGTCCTTTTGCCGACCACTGGTCGACAAAGTCTGCCATCGGGCTCGACGGCGTGATTGGGTAGATGGCTGCTACTTCGGTGAACGCATAGCTTACATGCGCCGCCGCCTCATTGCCATCCATCGTCTTGTACCTTCTTGTCATATCTTTTCCTCC
>CAVAPG010000130.1:0-3934 GCA_963590435.1 bacterium | reverse complement strand
TTTTTTCCGCTGATGTCAAGGATTTTTTCGCTGGGAACAGTGGGGAGGAGGGGATAAAATACAGCATTACAACTTAAACCCGGGCGGCAGCTTTTTCGACTGCCGCCCGGTGGGGTGATTTGTGTATTATTAATATCCGCGGTATGCCTTGTGATCCTGCTGAATTGTGCTGAGCGTTTCGGGATTTCCGTAGAGATTTGCTGTCAGAGTCACGAGCAGCGACGCGGCGTTGCTTATTGCCTGATGGGTTTCGTCAGAGATCATCGCGGCCGCAAATTCAGGCGTATGGCAGGTATAAGGCTTTCCGATGCTCATAATCGGGTGAAATGCCGGACAGTGATAGTCGACATTGCCGATGTCTGAGGAGCCTGTCATCACGGAAGTGCCTGACACATATTCCAGATTCAGCTCGTTAAAGCAATTTTCAAGCGCCGCTTTTTCGTATTTGCTGATATACAGCTCATGGAACGGCTCGCACAGTGGGAATATCTCCGCTTCGGTATGTGTAGCCAATGCGGCAGCACGCGCACAGTCCTTTACCCACGCCGTAATCTCGTCCAGATCTTTTCTTTTCGGTGCACGTGTCAGAAATTCAACCTCCGACAGCTCCGGCACTATGTTCGATGCACTGCCGCCGTTTTTTATAATTCCGTGAATACGCGCCTCCGGAATAATATGCTGACGCATTGCATCGGTTGCCGAGAAAAACAGCATCGCGGCATCGAGCGCGTTTCTGCCCATCCATGGTTCTCCTGCGGCGTGTGCCGCCTTACCGTGCCACTTAATGCCTATGCCGTCAAGCGCGATATATTGAATATCTGCCGAGGTCTGCGGACCCATATGCACCATGGCGGCAAAATCATAACCGTCAAATATACCCTGCTTTGCCATGATTGTCTTCGTACCGCTGTACTCCTCATCCGGTGTGCCGATGATATCAACGCCGAAGCTGTATTCATTTTTCAATGCCTCGAATGCCAGGGCCGCAAGGACGCTGCTGCTGCCGCTCGCGCAGTGACCGCAGGCATGGCCGAGGCCGCGAAGTGCATCGTATTCAGCCAGCAGTGCCACGCGATGCCGGCGCTCCGGTGCTATTTCGCCTTTGAATGCCGTGTCATAGCCTGCGAACGGATATTCGGTCTCAATACCGTGCTCTTCAAGCAGCTGCACTATTGCCGCCGAGCTTTTGAACTCCTGCAGCCCGATTTCCGGATTTTTCGCCATCTGATCGCTCAGCGCATAGGCCAAAGGCTCAAGCTCCTTTATTTTTGCCAGCAGTGCTTTTTTCAGTTCTTCTGTATTCATATTTTTATGTCCTATTCAGATATTTCTGCAAGCACAAGTGCCGCTGCCGGAGTCTTAAGACTGTCAGGCTCCATCACAGCGGCATTGTGTTTTTGGTTTTTAATTACACGTAATTGATAAACGTTGCCAGAATCACGAAGAATGACTGCATTGCAAAGAGTATGCCGAAGATAGGCAGGATGAACTTATACCATTTGCCGAGCGGAATTTTCGCGATGCCCATGCATATTGCGCAGGATGCGGTGGGCCAGAGCATGTTGCTGTAGCCGTCGCCGAACTGATATGCAAGGACTGCAACCTGACGGCTCAGACCGGTCAGATCGGCAAGAGGCACGATGATAGGCATGATTGCCGTTGCCTGTCCGCTGCCGGAGGGGATGAAGAAGTTGAGAAGGTTCTGGAATATCAGCATCATCTCAGCCGTTGCCCACTGCGGGAGACCGTTCATCAAACTGGCGCAGGCATATACGATAGTGTCGATGATCAGGCCGGACTTCATGATAACGAGTATAGTTCTGGACAGACCTATGACGACTATTGCGTCCATCATTTCGGAGAACGAATTTGAAAGATCGTTGCAGATATTTTCTGCGCTGCGTCCGTCGATTACGGATGTCAGCAGGCCACCGATTGCAAACACTGCACTCATCTCATCGAGGTACCAGCCGAACTTGAGTGAACCGAAGACTATCATGAAAATTGCAAGTGCCATACCGGCGACTATGATCTTCTGCTTTGTGGTGAATTTGTTGTCCTCGCTCGACTCTATCTTAAATGCGGAGAAGTCCATCCCGTAGACAACGCTCTTTGTCGGGTCTTTCTTGACCTTGCTGCCGTAGGTCATGGTTATAATCGTCCACACTCCGACGAATGCGACGAATATGATAATGCGGTATCCCATGCCGGAGAAAAGCTTCAGCTCGGCAATGGACTGCGCAATGCCTATCGTAAACGGGTTGGTTGTCGCAGATGCAAAGCCGACGGAAACCGCGCCGTAGCACATGCACACGCCGACTATTGCGTCATATCCGAAGGCGATTGCGACAGCGATAAAAATCGGAACCAGACCCCAGACCGTATCAAGCTCACCGTAGGTTGAGCCCGCCAGAGCCCAGAGGAAAATCGAGATAGGGATAAAAAGCTTGGCGCTTTTCTCTTTGCCGGAGATAAGCTTGCTTATAAGCGCATTGAGTGCGCCGGTCTTCATTATTGAATATATCCAGAAGTAGCCGAAGAGAATGAGGAATATAACCTGTGCGCCGTCAACAAAGCCCTGTGCAACGGCAACAAACATTCTAAACGGTGAGACAGGGCTCTGCTCGACCTGAGTATAGCTGGACGCATCGACAACCGTTGTGCCGGCATCGTTTGTAGTGTACTGATACTCGCCTGCCGGGATAATATACGTCGCAACGGTGACGACTACTATCAGGATAAACAGCAGCAGCTTGCTGCTCGGGAAAGTAAATTTCTTCTTAGTATTTAATGTTTCCATGTTTATATACCCATTATATCAGAAGCGCAGAGACATGCAGCTCAGGCCGCCGTCAAGCTTACGGAACTCGGACGTGTCGCAGAGGATCACATTGTATCCGGCCTTCTCTACAAGCTTTGCCACACCGGGATAGCCTGCAGGGACGATGACATTGCCGTTCATCCAGATGCAGTTTGCAGCGTACTCCTCGCCCTCCGGAATTATAATCTTATTGTACTTTTCAAACTCGGGCTTGGTGATAAACTCACCGGAGACGAGCATATTATTGTTTTCGATATAATTGACGCCGGTCTTGAGGTGCAGGACCTCCTCAAGCTTAACCTCAGAGCAGGTCATGCCGTACTTTGCAAGGATTTCGCCAAACTGCCTGATGCCTTCCTTGTTCGTGCGTGCGGACTGGCCGACGTAGAAATGATCACCGACCATCATAACGTCGCCGCCCTCAAGATGTCCCTCGCCGGTGATAAAATGAATCTTGTTTTCAGGGTAGAATTTCTTTATGGCATCGAGAATCTCGTTCTTCTCGCCGTTTCTGGATTCAGCGCCGGGATTGGTGATTATAGCGCAGCTCTTAGTCACAACGGCGGGATCCTCTACGAAGACAGAATCGGGATACTGCTCAAGAGCCGGGAGAACTTCAACATGCACTCCGCACTGAATAAGAGCCTCGATGTACTTCTCATGCTGCTTGCAGGCGAGCTCATAATCCGGCTTACCGGGATAAAGTCCGCTGGTAATACCGTCAACCAATGCCTTGCAAGGCTTTCTGACAATGCAATTTTTAAACATGTTTCTTTCTCCTTTATATGCTTCTCTCAGCGCACATACAATCAAGCCTGCGCTTTTTAAATCACGTGCATAATTATACATAAATATTCAGCATAGTCAAGGATATTTTCACATTTTATTCATTTTTCCTATTCACTCATACGTGTCTATTCGCTTTTTGTGTACATTCAACATTTGAGGGGCTTGTTATTTTACAGCATAAGAGTTTTTACTCAGAATCAAAAGCGCTGCTTGCCGGAATAAGCACGCTTCCCTCTGATATTCACCACCAGCCCGCACTTTCTTCCACCTCCCTCCCCATTTTCTCGAAAAAGTGATTTACAAGCGGGGGATTATTGTATATAA
>CAVAPG010000129.1:0-4006 GCA_963590435.1 bacterium | reverse complement strand
GCTTGAAATAGTCACCGAACGAGAAGTTGCCGAGCATTTCAAAATATGTGCCGTGTCGAGCTGTGTGTCCTACGTTTTCAATGTCTCCGGTACGAATGCATTTTTGGCAGGTGCAGACGCGCTTACGCGGCGGTATCTGTTCTCCTTTGAACCACGGCTTCATCGGAGTCATACCTGCATTTATGAGAAGTATAGACTTGTCATTTTGAGGGACTAACGAAAAGCTTGGTAGACGCAGATGACCTTTACTCTCAAAAAAGCTCAGGAACATTTCTCTTAACTCATTGACTCCGAAGGCTCTCATATATATTCTCCTTTTTAACTATCTTCTTTTATTTTTCTGAGTATTGATAAACGGCTGCATTTAAATGGCAGTTTCATATTTATCAGCATCATGGCATGCGGTGTTGAACTAATGCTCTCCCCGTCTGCATTCTTCATATTCTCGACTTTAAATGCAATCGGCTCATGGTTGTCGGTAACAAGTTCAACCGTATCTCCAATGCAAAAGCGATTTCTCTGTGTAAGGACTGCATTTCCGTTTTCATCGCAGCTCTCAACGATTGCGCAAACGACTGCATCGGAATAATAGCTTGTTTCTTCGTAATGCTGCCCCGGATAACCATAGTAGAAACCTGTGCAATATGGACGATGGCTGAGTTTGTTTACTTCTTCACGCCAAATCTGCGGAAGCTCTTCCCCTCTCAGAGCATAATCAATTGCATGCCTATAGGCATTCGTGACTGCTGCCGCATAATAAGCAGACTTCATTCTGCCCTCTATCTTGAAACTGGTAACTCCTGCATCGATAAGCTCGGGAATATGGTCTATCATACACATATCGCGTGAATTCAGAATGTACGTGCCGTTATCTTCACTTATATCAAAATATTCGCCCGGACGTTTTTCTTCCACTAAGCGATATTTCCATCTGCATGGTTGTGCACAGGCACCGCGATTTGCATCTCTTCCTGTCAGGTAATTTGATAACAAGCACCTGCCGGAGAATGAAACACACATAGCCCCGTGGACAAAAGCTTCTATTTCAAGATCTTTTGGGGTGTTTGCACGAATCTTATATATATCGCTCATAGGCGTTTCACGCGCAAGCACTACCCTACTCGCGCCCATATCGTACAAAACATTGGCCGTTGCGCTGTTTATAACCCCGAGTTGAGTGCTTACATGACGTTGTACATTCGGCGCATATTTTTCTGCGGCTTTCATAACACCGAGATCGGCAATTATAAACGCATCAACTCCGGCTCTTTCAGACTCACGCAGAAAATCCGGAAGGCTATTAAGTTCATCTTCCCTTGGAAGAGTATTGCATGTCAGATGAACAGCCGCGCCCATGCCGTGAGCTTTTTCACAGGCCTGTGCCAACTCATCCATAGAAAAATTTCCGGCGGAAGCTCTCATTCCAAAGCGTTTTCCGGCAAGGTATACAGCATCTGCTCCATAGTGGAGAGCCATATCCAACCGCTCCATATCGCCGGCCGGAGCAAGCAGTTCAGGTCTTTTATCAGTCATAATTCTGTGTTGCTACAAATGCGTTGAACGAATCTGCACTTGTAAAGAATTCGTGCTGACCTGTGGACGTGTTCAAGGCATAATACATGTAATTTGTGCTGCTTGGCTGCAAAGCGGCTCTGATAGCCGTGATACCCGGGCAACAGATAGGCGTCGGCGGAAGTCCTTTATTAATACGGGTATTATAAGGGCTGTCCTTTGCAAGCATCTCTGCTGTGGGGGCACCTTCATGGTCCGGATACTCGTACAAAGATGTTGAGTCTATCTGGAGAGCCCAATCTTTATTCAGCCTGTTATAGATAACAGATGCAATTGTATACTGTTCAGTATCATTTGCCGCTTCTTTTTCTATCATAGATGCTATGGTGATAATCTCACGCATTGTGTAGCCGCTTTCTTCCTGCCACTCCAGCATTTCGGCCGTCATCTTATAATAAAATCCTTCAAGCAATTTGTTTATTGCACTGGCGGCAGGCATTCCTTCGTAGAATTCATATGTATCCGGGAAGAGAAAACCTTCAAGTCTTGTTGCATCCCCTTTTTCAATTCCCTCGAGGAAGGAATAATTAAACGTCGAGTTTGCTGCGGCATCCATTAGTTCGTCATAGTCACAAACGCCTTCCGAGTCAAGCTTTTTGAATATCTGGTTCATTGTGTAGCCTTCCGGGAAAGTTATCTGCTTCGTAACCATGGCGCCGGAGCCTGAAGTCATCTTTTTTACGAGGGCTTTATAGTCATAGACTGCCTTTAATTCATATGTACCCGGATCAATCTTTTCATCGGCATTGTATACTGAGGCAAAAATTTTAAACAGCCATTTATATTTAATAATGCCGTTTTCTTTGAGCTGATCTGCTACATATCCAACATCAGCGTAATGAACTTTTTGAGTCTTCGTATTGCCATCATCGTCTGTAACTTCAACCTCTTTATATGTGAAGCTGTCCTTGTCAAGGGTAATCTGAGCTACTGTATCCGAAGACTTAAACCCAAGGACATCGGTAGCGGCAGCCCATGCAAGGCAGGCTAAAATAATGCTAACGCTAATTACAAAAAGAAAATAAAGCGCACCGCCTGCCAAACCGCCCTTATTCTCTTTAGCTACTGTTGTTTTACTGTAGGCAGTCTTAGCTGTTGATTTTTTTTGAGCTTGAGCGGGTGCTGACTTTTTAGTTTTTTTCTCAGGTTCTTTTTTTCCGAATAATTCTTCAAAGTCTGTTTTCTTATCAGCCATAGAAATCTCCTTTGCCGATGTAGTATGACACATTAAATGTCAAAGTGCTGATTTTATAGCAGCGTATATTTCTTCGTGTTTTTCATCTATTTCACGTTCAAAACCGTTTTTCAAAAATGGTATGCGCTTCCAGTTGTAGTAGTCCGCAGCTTTATCTGCTACTCTTAAGCAGTTTTGAAGATATTTCACATCTTTTTCATGTATATCTGCTGAGGTATTTGTTTTTTCCTGGCGATGTTTCATGCGTCTGAGTGATGTTTCGAGATCAACATCAAGATAAATTACCAAATCCGGTTTCGGCAGTCCGAGTTTAATGTATTCAAAATCGTAAAGCCATTCAAAAAAGGCAGGGAGTTCATCATCACTTAGCTTTGCCCCCTGATGGACAGCGTTTGATGTTGTATATCTATCGGAAAGAATGAATTCACCGGAATTATATGCTTTTCCCCAATCCGACCGGTATGCCGCAAATCTATCAACGGCGTAAAACGTTGACGCTGCGTACGCATTCACATCATTTGGGTTATTGCCAAAATCACCGTTAAGGTACATTCTTATGAGTGCGCTGCTTTCGTTGTCGTAGCGTGGGAAAACTATATGATCGTAGTTTATTCCTTCAGCTTCAAGTCTATTGCAGACACGCCTGTAGTGCGCAGATTTGCCGCTTCCGTCTATTCCCTCAAAAACAACAAGCTTACCTTTTTCCATTAAACAACTTCCTTATCCGCTTCATCCATGCCTTGATTATAAACAATGGCAGGCGTGCGATACGCTTAAATCTCCACGGTTCTTTAATACAGCGATAAAGCCATTCAGCATTTAGCTTTTGCCATATTTTTGGCGCTCGCATAACATTTCCGGCAAATACATCCAATGACCCACCTAAACCGGCCATTAATCCAACATCGAGTTTTTTTGAATTAGCTGACATCCAGAGTTCTTGCTTAGGTGCACCGAGGCAAACCATGAGAAAATCCGGCTTGACCATATTTATCTTTGCAATTACAGGGTCGTCTTCTTTAAAATAACCGTCGTTAGTTCCGCAGATATTTAATCCGGGATAAATTTTTTTCATTTTCTCCGCGGCGGCTTCTGCAACTCCCGGCTTTGCTCCAAGCAGGAAAACTTTTTTTCCGGAATTTGCGGCATATTCGAGAATAGCTTCTCCTATTTCAATGCCGGGTAAGCGTTCCTTAAGCGGAGTCCCGATAATTTTTGCCGCTTTGACAACACCTATAC
>CAVAPG010000128.1:0-4019 GCA_963590435.1 bacterium | reverse complement strand
TCGTATAAAACGCCGTTGTAGCGCACAACATGGGCGGTCGTTATATCTGTCCTGTAATTTATCGTGAACAGTACTTCTTCCTTGTAGTTGGTTGTTGCCGCTGCGAATACCTCTTTGCCGGAAAGCTGCCGCACGCCAGAGGAAGGTTGTGACCTTCCTGCACCGCAACGCGCAGAAATAACTGAAAATTCAAAAAGCCGAACCGGCTATCTGATAGTCGGTTCGGCTTAATCTTTTATGAAGCTGAAATTACTTTGCAGCCTTGGCTTTCTCGCACAGAGCTGTGAATGCAGCAGGGTCATGAATTGCAGTCTCGGAGAGCATCTTGCGGTTCATATCGATGCCGGCGAGCTTCAGACCGTGCATAAACGTGGAATAGTTCATTCCGTTTGCCTTGCATGCTGCGCTTATACGGGTGATCCAGAGCTGACGGAACTCACGCTTTTTCTGCTTGCGGCCGACATATGCGTAGCGGCCGGACTTCATCATCTGCTCCTGAGCCATCTTATAGTGGCGGGACTTGTTGCCCCAGTAGCCCTTTGCCAGACCAAGGATCTTATTTCTATGTTTGCGGGTCATCATTGCGCCCTTAACTCTTGCCATTTGTAATTCCTCCTATCAGTAACAGTCAGCCCTTATTTATAAGGGATCATCTTTTTGATGGTTGCCTCGTTGGTAACATCGGCGATTGCGCCGGAACGCAGACGACGGCAGCGCTTAGTGTCCTTCTTAGTGAGGATATGGCTCTTGAACGCATGTGCGCGTTTTACTTTACCGGTCTTAGTGAGATTGAATCTCTTCTTAGCACCGCTATGGGTCTTAAGTTTAGGCATAGTTATTTTCTCCTTCCGTATGCTGCTATTATCAGAACCCAGTCTGTAATAACCAATCAGTTATTTTCTTCCGCTTTTGCCGCTGCTTCAGCCTCTGCCTTCTTCTTGGCAGCTTCCTTCTGCGCCTTCTTGACTGCCGCAGCAGACTTCGGGGACAGGAACATGGACATATTGCGTCCTTCAAGCTTGGGCGGCTTATCAAGGTTTGCTATCTCCTCGCACTTTGAAGCAAAGTCCCGCAGGATGACCTCACCCAGATGAGTGTGCGCCATTTCTCTGCCGCGGAAGCGGATCGAGACCTTAACTCTGTCGCCGTCAGCGAGGAACTTGAGCGCACTTTTCAGCTTCGTGTTCAGGTCATTTTCGCCGATGCCGGGAGACATGCGAATCTCCTTGACCTCCATAACGTGCTGGTTCTTCTTAGCTTCCTTTTCGCGCTTGGACTGCTCAAAGCGGAACTTGCCGTAATCCATGATTTTGCAGACAGGAGGCTTCGCCATCGGAGATATCTTGACCAGGTCAAGGTCCTTCTCCTCTGCAATTTTCAGGGCGGCTTCCGCAGACATTATTCCAAGCTGCTCGCCATCGTCACCTATAACGCGTATTTCCTTGTCAAGGATTTCTTCATTGATCTCATGATTCACGCTTGCGATTGTAAAACACCTCCATAATGCAAAAACGGATGCCTGACAGCATCCGCACAAAACAAAGCCCTGCAAGAGAGCAATGATATTAACCAAAGCGCGCCGAATGCGGCCCGGTGAGGTCGGTGGATGCCGTACCTACTTTGTTTTCAGCTTCATTAATATATCAGCATATGCCTGGGTTGTCAAGATTTTTTTGAGAAATGCGCCGGAAAAACTACTCCGACGCATTTCGTTTAATCTCCGTCTGTTTTATGAAAGGCATAATAGGCGAAATAAGCAACAGCACCGCCGGTGAGCACGCTCCATATGCTTGCCCAGCTCTGCGAGCGCGGCGCAATGAAATACGAACCGGCCGCCAACAGCACAGCCGACAGTATCAGTCCTATTACACTCAGCAGTCTACCCGGTTTATGCATCTGCCCACCGCACTTTCTCAGCAGTTTTCGCTGTTTTCATTTTCCCTTTCAAGCTCAATTGCAAGCTTAACAATACGGCTTGTGCCGAGTCTGGTTGCACCAAGGGAAATGAAATCCTCCGCATCCTCAAGTGAGGCAATTCCGCCAGCGGCCTTGACCTGAAGGCTTTCAGGGCTGAAGCGGCGCAGCAGTTCAACATCATGACGCGTTGCGCCACCCTTGCTGAATCCGGTAGATGTCTTAATGAAGTCGGCACCGCACTCCGAAACGATTGTGCAAAGACGAATCTTTTCCTCGTCTGTCAACAAACAACACTCGATTATAACCTTGAGCACTTTACCGAGGCATGATCTGCGCACGGCCTTGATGTCCTCGGCCACATCTTCCCAGCAGCCGTCTTTGACCATCGAAAGATTTATCACCATATCAATTTCATCTGCTCCGTTTGCGACAGCATCAGCCGCTTCGAAAGCCTTGGTTGCAGACGATGCATAGCCGTTGGGGAAGCCTATAACCGTGCATATTTTCATCCTGTCGCCGACATAACGCTTTGCACCCGGAACATGGCACGGTGGAATGCACACAGATGCACAGCCGTATTTAATGGCCTGATCGCAAAGCTTTTTTATCTCTTCTTCTGTGCAGTCCACGCGGAGAAGCGTATGGTCGCAATAAGTAAGCAGTTGATTTATATCCATGATAATTAATTCCTTTCGCCTTAGTTTACACCATTATATTTCATTGCAACGGCATATTCAAGCATTTAGACTTATTCTCTCACAAATCGTTGCGGCAGATATCTTCAAGGCTTTCACGGCGCACTGCAAGATAGCTTTCGCCTCCGTGCAGCATTACTATGGGAGGACGCGGCACTCGGTTATAGTTTGACGCCATGGAGTAGTTATATGCCCCTGTTGTGCAAACGGCAACCACATCTCCTTTTTTTATGCCTTCGGGAAGATAAATATCCTCCTGAATAATATCACCGCTCTCACAGCACTTTCCTGCGAGGGTGCATTTCATCATAACATCATTCTCGTTCTGCGATGCCGCAAGGCATGTGTATTGCGAACGGTAAAGCGCATAACGCGGATCATCACCCATGCCGCCGTCAATCGATACATATGTTTTGTATCCGGGTATATGTTTGACTGCTCCGACTGTATACAGGGTCATTCCCGCATCAGCGACAATTGCCCTGCCCGGTTCCATGATTATCTCCGGTATTGGCAGATTGAGCGCCGCACATTCGGATTTTATTGTAGCGGCAACCTGAGCGATCTTAGAGCTTACATCAAGATATGGATCGGTATCAACATAGCGTACCCCGTATCCGCCGCCGAGATCAAGCTCGCTGAGAACATAACCGTATTTATCGCGTATATCGGACGCAAAACGGAGCATTATGACTGCGGCCCGCTCAAAGACATCTTCTGCGAACACCTGAGAGCCGACATGGCAGTGGAAACCGGCAAGCTCAATATGCGGCATATTGAGTGTCTTAGCGACAAATTGCTCGGCCTGGCCGGTTTCTATGGCAACACCGAATTTGGAATCAACCTTGCCTGTTGAGGCCGCCTCATAAGTATGCGGATCGATGCCCGGAGTGAGTCTGAGCAAAGCCTTTTGTTTTATTCCGTGCTTTGCTGCAATGTTCTCAAGTGTGTGCAGTTCTTCTTCGTTATCGATTACAAAACATCCGACGCCGAGCTTCAGTGCAAGTTCAATCTCTTCATCTGTTTTATTATTTCCGTGGAAATATGCTTTCTCCATCGGATAACCTGCGATAGATGCCGTATAAATTTCTCCTCCGGAGACGACATCTATACCCATGTTTTCTTCATTCACTATCTCATATATGCGTTTAAATGAGTTAGCTTTGCTCGCGTAAAGTGCTTTCGCCCTGCCGTTAAAATGCTGCTGAAAAGCCTGAGTGTACACCCGGCAATTTTCACGCAGTTTATCTTCATCTACGAGGTAAGCCGGTGTAGCATATTTCTCCGCAAGCTCGATAACGCTCTGGCCGGCGAAACGCAGCGCTCCGTCCTCACCGCGGCTTATATTATCACAAATCATATATTCTTCTCCTAATGGTGAATTTATTTTCGGGGCGGTATTATTTC
>CAVAPG010000127.1:0-4059 GCA_963590435.1 bacterium | reverse complement strand
GTTTTACCGTAAGGGATTGTAAGCATAATTTCACATACTGCTTTGCGAAACGGAGTCGAATCATAATGGAGCGGCGGCAGGAAATCAGGTTCACGCCCGGAAAAATATATATCCAGCCATTTTTTAGCTCTCTGAAACAGAGGGCATTCTTTGTCCACCGTATGCTCCGGAAGAATGTTTCCGAAATGCTTCTGCCCGTTAAACCACAGCCCTGTAATTGCGGTTTTGTCGCATGCGAGTGTTATCGGTCCGAGCGGGGAATTATATTGTGTTGTGTAAATCATATATATCAGTCCCTTTTTCAGATGACTTTATAAGAATTCAATTCTAAATTCTCGGTGTATTTAGTATACGAAACAGCCGAGATTTAGTCAATAATCAGACGTTCGTTTTGCGTTGACAGTGCACAGCTCACAGTGGTAAAATAAAGCAAATTTATTGATGGCAGGTATATTCTGCCTGCAGGGGGGGAGAGATAATCGACATGGATGACAGTATTAGCCTGAACGAAAGATGCTTTGCCAAAAAATGGGGGGGTACATCGACAAGCGGCAATTGCTGTATTGTTTTATCTTCACTTTTGCAATAGGTCTTATCGCGCATGCTTATGCATTCCTGAATTTTCAGCCGTCGCATGATTCTCTCAACGAGGTCATATCCGATGCGTCGTATTGGAGGTGGAAGATTCAGCTCGGACGGTATTTGAAGCCAATCTATGATATGCTTCTGGGGAGCTTTGCGAGCTTTCCGTGGACTAACGGCCTTATTTCTCTTGTATGGCTGTCATTGTCAGGGTATCTTGTGACTGACATGCTTAAAATCAAGAGGAAAAGCGGCATTGCCCTTGTGTGCGGAATCATGACAGCCAATCTCACAGTTACGGCACTGGCGGCGACATATATGCCGGATTTGAGCTCTGATATGCTTGCTCTTTTCCTTGCACTTCTCGGATGCCGCATCTGGTGCAGAATGATAAGTTCGCCGCATGAAATTAAGCTGAAAAGGAAAATAGCTTCTTTCTTATGCGTTGCCGTTTGCGTGTTCGCATCCATGGGAATTTACCAGGCTTATGTCTGTGTTTTCATAACAATGGTGATAATAATATCGGTCATGAGGCTTACGGACGGAAGTGGGAGCCTGAAAAAGATCTGGCTTGATATTTTCCGGGCGGCCGGAGCCGTGCTTGTCGGCGGAGCAATATACTATGTCGGATTGAAGTTATCGCTCACAGTTACCGGACTCGAGCTTTCGAGCGGGGAATTCAACAGCTTATCAAGCGCATTTGCAAGTGACGATTCCATAGCTGTGCAGCTTTTCAATACGATTTGGTATGTGGTGTATTATATCATAGCTTTCTCAGGATATGCTTACCCGATATATCTCACAGTTGCCCTGAACATGCTGATCATGCTGGCTCTGCTCGTTTGCTTTATCGTTATTTTAAGCCATATGATAAAGGAAGAGGCAGACAAGGGGAGTATAATCACATTAGTTTTGCTTTGCATAGCTTTGCCGTTTGCAATGAATGCAATTAATTTGCTGAGTGGCGGTGTGCATGTACTTATGGTTTACGCCATGTGGTTTGCATATGTGCTCGCTTTTCTGTTCGCAGGGAAGGTGTCATCAATTAGCAAAAGCGCGCTGCTGGAGAGAATAACAGTTGTGCTCATGTGCTGCCTGATTTTCATGAATGTTCAGACCGCAAATGCGGCTTATGTAAAGAAAACCACTGAACAGCGCGCAACACTTTCACTGATGACGCGGGTTATCGATAGAATCGAAGAACAGGAAGGTTACGAAAAAGGCATCACACCGGTGGCTTTCATAGGCAATCCAAATTCATATTTTGATGCCGATTCACCTTTTGAAAAACTTAGCAGTCTGACAGGATTGTATTCAAACAGCGTTATTACATATGCCGATGTTTATGACGATTATATCGAAGTATTTTTAAAAACCGATGTAGATATAGTCGACAAGGAAACCGGCGAAAAACTTTCAAAGACCAAAGAAGTGGAGGCTATGCCTGTATTTCCCGAAAAGGGAAGTATTAAAACCGTCGACGGGACTGTGGTCGTGAAGTTCAGCGACAATAGCGGATCATGACAACGGTATAAACAGCAGGGAGGTAAATGCGATGAAATGTCCGGTTTTGTATATTGTTATACCGTGTTATAACGAGCAGGAGGTTCTGCCGTTTACTGCACCGATGTTTTTAAACAAACTTCATGAGCTAACGGAAAAAGGACTCATCTCTGAAGAAAGCCGCATCTTATTTGTCAATGACGGCAGCCGTGACGGAACGTGGGAGATTATCCGTTCGCTTGCCGACAGCGACGGGCATTATATAGGCATCAGCCAAAGCCGCAACCGTGGACATCAGAATGCGGTTCTTGCCGGCCTCATGGAAGCCAAGGACAAATGTGATATAAGCATATCGATAGACTGCGACGGTCAGGACGATATAAATGCGATGGATGAAATGGTACGTGCATATCTGGACGGCTGTGAGATCGTCTACGGCGTCCGATGCGATCGCGAGAGCGACAGCTTTTTCAAACGCACGACTGCACAGGGATTTTATAAATTTCTTTCGGCAATGGGTGCGGATATAGTCTATAACCACGCCGACTATCGCCTCATCAGTGCGCGTGCTCTGCACGAGCTCGCCAAATTCAAAGAGGTTAATCTTTTCCTTCGCGGAATGGTGCCGCTTGTCGGCTTCAAGAGCACAAGCGTTGAATATAAACGAGCCGAGCGCATAGCGGGTGAGAGCAAGTATCCATTGCGAAAAATGCTGGCCCTTGCCGGTGATGGCATTACAAGCCTTTCGGTAAAGCCGCTGCGACTGATTATGAGCTTCGGCATCGTGGTCGCTATGTTGAGCTTCATCGGAGTAATCTGGGCAATAGCGGCAGCCATCTGCGGCAACGCGGTTGCCGGATGGGCAAGTACAACATGCATAATATGCTTCGTCAGCGGTGTTCAGCTGATATGTATGGGTATCATCGGCGAATATATCGGCAAGATATATATGGAAACAAAGCACCGCCCAAGGTATATAATATCCGAGAGAACATGGGACAGCAAAGAATAAGACTTGTTTCTAAACGCAATGTCTGTTATAATGAATACATTGAATAACTGAAAAATAAAGGAGATTTCATTATGAATTATTGGAGCACTGCCCGCAGGGGCGTCCTCGGACTGAGCGCCGCAACTATTGCATATTCCATTTGGAAGAAGAATCCCATTTTGCCGCTGGCTCTTTACGGCGCACACCTTGCAGAGTATTTTCTCGTTGCAAAAAAGGCAGGCAAAAAGGTGTGGTATGATGATACCCGCTGCTTTATAAAAACCATGATTTACGGCTTCACATTCTGGCTTCCCATGAAGCTCGAGATTGAGTGATTTGAACTTGAATTTCCGGCTGTTTCGGCCGGAAATTTTTATGTGGTTTATACGGAGGGAAGAGATTTGTGCTCAATACAACATTATGCTATATAAAACGCGGCAGCGAGTATCTCATGTTGCACCGCGTTAAAAAGAAAAACGACATAAACCATGATAAGTGGATCGGCATCGGAGGGAAATTCGAAGCTGACGAAAGCCCCGACGAGTGCCTTTTGCGCGAGACATTGGAGGAAACCGGGCTCACGCTCACCTCATGGCGCTGCCGCGGCATAGTAACATTTGTGAACACGCAGTGCGAGTCGGAATACATGCACCTGTTTACCGCCGACGGATTTAAAGGTGAACTGAAAACATGCGACGAGGGCGAGCTTGAGTGGATAGACCGCTCGAGGCTCTATGGCCTCACGCTCTGGGAGGGCGATAAGATATTCCTGCACCTTTTGGAAAACGATGCAGAACCTTTTTTCCTCCTGAAGCTCTGCTATGACGGCGATGAGCTCAAAAGCGCCATCTTAAACGGCAAGAAAATAAGATAAAAAACAGGCCGGAGAGGTTTGAAGTGAACCCCAAAGTTTAGACAAGAATTAAATAGGTTCTAAACTAAATGTTGGGGTAACCGTCCGAAAAGGATAGGCTGCGCCCAAC
>CAVAPG010000126.1:0-4088 GCA_963590435.1 bacterium | reverse complement strand
GCCCTGGGGAGAGGGTTTTTATCTTAAAAGTCAGAAAGAGACGTTTGCCAACAGCAAACGTCTCTTTCTGGAGCTGGTGGTGAGAATCGAACTCACAACCTTCTCATTACGAGTGAGATGCTCTGCCATTGAGCCACACCAGCAACGAACGAAAATTATTTTATCATATGTCAGAAGTAAAGTCAAACATAAAATTTACAATAACATTTAGTATACTGCTCGAAATTTTTGATTATAAGTCTATAATTTGCTCCGAAGAAAATTCAGCAATATCAAGCACTTTTAGGAGAATTAAATAATGTCGAAATGTTTACATAATTATTTCAGACAATTATTATTCAAATAGTTATCAACATTTTCAACAGAGTTTTGAACATTGAATATTGCTTGAAATTACAATGAAAATCAGCTTTTTGCTAAAATTAGTAAAACCGTGGAATTGATTTGAGTTACAAAAAGATAACAATAAATCGTTTACATAAGATGCAATTTGTTAAGAGATTGAAACTCTTTACCGCCGACAATAATATGGTCGATTAATTTAATATCTACAAGGTTAAGTGCGTTTTTTATAAGCTGAGTACAGTATTCATCTTCTTTTGAAGGGCGAGGCTCTGCATTGGGGTGGTTATGTGCAATTATTACACCTGCCGCATTGCTCTTTATTGCCGCTTCAACCAGAGATCTTATTCCAACCTCGGTTGCGTTTACCACTCCTCGGCTAATCTGCTTACAGGATATTATGCTGTTTGACGGTCCCAAAAGCAGTGCATAACATATTTCATTTACTTCATACATGAATTTAGCAATGAAATATTCGCCGGCATCATCGGTACAGCGAATAATTTTTTTCGGATTGCTTTTTGTCAGCATATAGCGTCGGCTTATCTCAGGTATGAGCTTAATCAGCGTCGCCGCATTTTCACCTATGCCGTCAACGCACATAAGTTCGTCGAGGCTTGCTTCAAAAACTCCCGAAAGTGAGCCAAACTGTCTCAGAAGTCTGTGCGCAAGTTCATTGGTGTCCCTGCGAGGAACGGCATAAAAAAGCAGCATTTCAAGTGCATTGTGGTCGTTGAATCCGTCAAGACCGGCTTCAACAAAGCGGCTTTTCATCCGCTCTCTGTGACCATCATGTAAACCCATATGTCTCTCCTTACAGATCCATATTTGCGTATGCGTTTAAATCCCAACCGGCAGTATTTCCGGCAAGATACTCATAATAGCCCTGGCAGCCTATCATTGCGGCATTGTCGCCGCATAGCTTCAGCGGCGGAACGAACAGCGTGCAGCCCCCTTTTTCTGCTGCGGCCTTAAAATCGGCGCGTATACGGGAGTTTGCCGCGACACCGCCGGCTATGGCGATTTTTTTATATCCCAATTCCTTCGCTGCCATCATAGTCCTTGGTACAAGAGCGTCACTTACAGCAGCCGTAAATGATGCTGCAAGGCTCTTCCTGTCAAGCTCTTCACCTTTTTGTTCGGCATTATGAACCAGATTTATAACGGCAGTTTTTAATCCGGAAAAGCTCATTTCATAAGGATATCCTTCTATATGAGTTCTCGGCAGATGATATTTTTTGTCATCCCCGCCCTGCGAAAGGTCATCTATCGGTTTGCCGCCGGGATAGGGGAGACCAAGCACTCTTGCGGTTTTATCAAAGCATTCACCTGCAGCATCATCTCTTGTGGCGCCTATGACCTTGAGCTCCGTGTAATCACGCACGTCTATAATCATGGTGTTGCCACCGGATATTGCAAGGCAGAGAAACGGAGGCTCTAATTCAGGATAGGCTATGTAATTGGCCGCTACATGTCCCTTTATGTGATGCACGGGAATCAGCGGTACCCCCAAGCTCATTGCAACGGCTTTGGCAAAGTTCAAACCAACAAGAACGGTTCCTATAAGACCGGGTGCATATGTTGCCGCAACAGCGTCTATATCGCTTTTCTTTATGCCGGCTACCTCAATTGCGCGTTCGGCGAGACGCGAGATTACCTCAACATGACTCCTTGAAGCGATTTCGGGGACTACTCCGCCATATATGGCATGAAGGTCGGCCTGTGAGAAAATCTGGTCTGTCAGGACATTCCTGCCGTCTTCAACTACGGCAACGGCGGTTTCGTCGCATGATGATTCAAAAGCTAATATTTTCATTTTATATCCTCACTAAGAAAATATGTCATTAAAACGGCGTCTTCTTTTGGCAGGCTGTAGTAATTCTTCCTTCTGCCAACTTCAACATAACCGTGTTTTTTATATAAATTTTGTGCGGGCAGATTGCTTAAACGAACCTCCAAGGTCAGAAAACTGAGCTTTTTTGCTTCTGCACGAGTTTTGAGCTCATCAAGAAGTTTGTCTGCAATTCCTTCACGCCTGTGATCAGAGGAAACCGCAATGTTTGATATATATCCCTCGTCAAGAACATACATTAGTCCGACATAAGCAACAGCGTGCCCAGGGCTGTCTTCTGCGGCAAGAAAAATATGCGTGCTGTCATTCATTTGTGCGGCCAACTGTTCGCGCGTCCACGGAATGGAAAAACACTCCTGCTCTATAAGCTCAATGTCGCTTATATGCTCGGGTCGGGTATCCGTAATACTGATCATCACAAATTCTCCTCACGTAGCTCGTCGATAACAGCAAGCGTTTCATCTTCAATACGTCGGATGCATTTTTTCCAACCGATTGAAAGAATCGGGGAGGATATGTCTTCATCTGCAAGGCACATAATTCGATCGTCGAGATCCTGATACTCGTCCGAAAGCTTTTGCGCCTGAAGTGAAGTCATGCAAAGAATGACATCGCACTGCTCGGCAAGTTCACGTGACACCGAAACGGCATAGCTGCGAGGAAGTCTTATTCCGAGTGATTCACAGCATTTTGTTACGCGGGGATTTATTTTCTTTTCGGCAGATATACCTGCCGAAAATGCCGTGACTTCCGGACAATGTTCAAGCTTTGATGAATTAAATACAGCCTCCGAAACTAAAGATAAGCTGTTGTCATCGCAGACAAAGAGAATGCTCTTGACATCGATACCGTTAAATCCGCAAAGCTCAGACTGACGTTCGTCCCAACGCTCAAGACTGCGGTCACCGGCCTGGCTTTCTATATGGTGCGTGAGCTCGTGGTGAAGCGTGTTTTTTAAGCGCAGGCGAAATGTATCATCATCCATTTCACCGTAAAGTTCGACAAACGAACCGTAGTACAGTTCTATATGCCGTCCCATTTTATTTATAAAATACATGCCGAGCGTATACCGACCTTCTTCATCGCATACGGCATTTTCCATGAAGCTTACTCCACCATTGAGGTTTTTAAAAATTTCTTCCGGCAATTCATCGGCAAGCTCATCAAGAACATCACCGGCCTGTTCATAACTCAGCATCAGTGCGCCTCCGCCCAGTTGCGTCCGATTTTGACATCCACGGTAAGCGGAACGCTGAGCTCGGCTGCTCGGCTCATTTCAGAGCGCAATATCTCCGCAACCGTATCCGCTTCACCTTCCGGACACTCGCAAATAAGCTCATCATGCACCTGAAGAATAAGCTTCGCCTTGAGTCCCTCGGAATTAAGCCTGCTGTAGACATTAACCATTGCAAGCTTTATTATATCCGCCGCAGTTCCCTGAATCGGCATATTAAGTGCAACTCGCTCACCGAATGATCTTGTATTAAAGTTAGACGACTTAAGCTCGGGGAGATTTCTGCGCCGCGAGTATATCGTCTCAACATACCCGTCATGTTTCGCTTTTTCAACGATATCCTTCATATATCTGTGTACGCCATCGTATTTACTCAGATAGGCATCCATATATGCCTTAGCTTCGTTCGGAGTTACTCCGATGTCCTGCGCCAATGACCATGCCGAAATTCCGTAGACAATGCCGAAGTTAACAGCTTTGGCTCTACTGCGCTGCAGACTCGTTACATCTTCTACGGGGGTATTAAACACCTGAGAGGCTGTTACCGTATGGATATCCTCGCCGCTCATAAATGCTTCGCGCATATGTTCATCGCCTGAGATATGCGCCAGAAGCCGAAGCTCTATCTGACTGTAGTCGGCATCGACCAGAACATTGCCC
>CAVAPG010000125.1:0-4103 GCA_963590435.1 bacterium | reverse complement strand
CTGCCCTTAAAAGCGTTGATTTTACTGGGTTTCTGCTTGTTTTCCTATGTCAACGTTCTTAATGCGGCGTTGTTTTTTTGGGGGGAATAGGATGGGATGCAGAACCGACGGTCTGAAAGCTAAGTCTCCTTTTCAGGCACAGCCGCTGCAAATACTTTTTTCTGAGATATTATATTGACTGTTCGTTGCGGTTTATGATTTCATCCTGTACGCGAGGGGTAAGCACGGTAAAGTAGGAGCTGTAGCCTGCAACACGGACAATAAGGTCGCGATGGTTTTCCGGATTGCTCTTTGCATCGCGCAGCGTTTCCGCATCCACGACATTGTACTGTACCTGTTTGCCGCCGCCGGTGAGATATGCGCGAGTCGCAGCGGCGAGCTTGTCGAGGTCTTCGTCCGTTTTGAGCGTTGCGGGAGAGAATTTCATGTTCATAAGAGTTGCCATATACTCAGACTGATCAATGGCCATAGCATCGTGAAATACTGCCAGAGGGCCGTTTGTGTCCGTGCCCTGAACCGGAGATGTGGAGCCGTCGGCAAGCGTTTCTCCGGCATAACGTCCGTCCGGAGTAGCACCGGTCTGTGCACCGCCAGGAGCATGAGCGGTAATGGATGTAGCAGTAGGAATAAGTGGTGCGCCGTAGATAGTTTTGTATTTTTTCACGATCTCGGAAAAATCATGCCATACACGCTTCGCCATTGCCTGGCATTCCTCGGATCCGTTGCCGTATTTTGGCGCATCAAGACACATTTTGCGGATATGCTCATAGCCTTCCCAATTGGCGTCCAGAGCACGCAGCAGTTCCGCAGCTGTGACCTTTTTCTCGCGGTAAACGAGCTTTTCTATGGAAACAAGGCTGTTTATAACATTCGACATGCCGACATGGTTTGCAGCAGAGCCGTTTTCGAGCAGCATCTTTTTTGAAAGCCCGTCCAGTCCGTCTTTAATCCCGTCGCGCATAAAAACACTGGTAAATGCATCCGGATAGGCATCACGATGAACGGCAAGCTGTATGTTATGCTCCTCATTCACAAGGCTTATTATATGGTCATACTGTTTGAGAAATGCGGCATAAAAGTCATCAAATGTCTCAAAGGATTCAAACTCCCCAGCCTCGACGCCGTAGAGATATCCGGTTTTTGCATCGTGTCCGTTATGCGTGGCAATTTCAAGTATCATCGGCACGATAGTCATGCCGAAGGCAAAGTTGCGGGACGCACCGGGTATCTGTACCTCAAGGCAGCCGGCGATGGCAAATTTTCTTGCCTCACGCAGTGGGACCCCGAAGTCTGTCATAAACTTTATATAGTTGTCCTCTGATATAAATGCCGGCATACCCATACCGGATCTGACAACCTCCATAGCCTTGTGCATGAGCTCCGGCGGGGTATCTTTGCTGACGCGGAGGGAAATTGTAGGATGCGGTGTATGGGTTTCAAGCGCTGCTTCGAGTACCAGATAGCTTATCTCATTTGAGGCATCGTTCCCGTTTTCATCGCAGCCGCCTATGACGAAGTTATGCCATCTTGCCATGCCTGCCCACTTATCGCGCTGGCCCTTACCGCCGCCGACATAGTTTATCTCCATTATTTTAATGCGCAGGTTTTCGATGAGCTCAAGTGCCTCCTCGCGCGTAATACGTCCTGCCTTGAGGTCTGCTTTGTAGTAAGGATACATATACTGATCAAAGCGGCCGCCGGGGATAGTGCCGGTCATGCCGTAGAGGAAATAGAAGAAAAAGGCCTGTATTGCCTCGTGGAAGGTACGGGCAGGCTTGGCTGGAACGTGTTCGCATATCTCACTGAGCTTTATGAGTTCGGCGCGGCGTTTAGGATTCTGCTCTTTTTCTGCTGTTTCGGCAGCAAGCACACTGTAACGCTTTGCAATGCGCATCATGGCCTTAAGCGTTATCTCTGCGGCATCGTAAAAGTCAGTACGCTTAATCGCCTCGTAGGTATCGTAATACACAGTCTTTCTGGCTTCCTGGATTTGGCGCAGTGCTTCCTCGTAGCCCATGGAGATTATAGTTCCGTAGTCCGGAGTGAAGAGAACCGTAGGGCCGATAGGATTGCCCCAACCGCAGCCGGCTTCTCCCCAGCCGCGTCCCTGTGTTTTCTTTTGCCATGGAGGGCAGAGAAAGCCTTTTTTGATGAATGGCCAGATGCGCTCATCATTATAGTAGCGGCCCTGCATCTCATAACGGCTCTTCCCTTTTCCAAGGAAGAAGGCGTCTGTCGCCCGTACGGCACGTCGATCCTCGTCCGTCATAGTGATCTGACCGCCGGCGAGCAAATCATCTAGATCATCGTCCGGCCAGGCCGGGCTGTAATCCTGAACTTCCATGCCCATGAATTTTTCCGCAGCATTGCCGAGTATCAGATCGTCCGGCATGATAAATATCGTGCGGTTATCAAGATAGTCCGCAATACCCTGCGCACGTTTCACGATGATCGGTAATCCCTCGTTCCGCTCATAGGACGGCAGCGTATAGCGTATACGCTCCGTGCAGATGGGATATTTGTCTACCTTTATAGACTGCAGTCTTCTTTGTATTCGGTCTGTCATTGCTATCCTTCCTTTCGGTATCTATTTTTTATTTTTAATTGCTTTTGAGCTTGCTTGACAAATTATACGGAATCTCATAAAGTATATATAATTAATATTTCGAGGTTGTGCAAATGATTAGCGTGGACAGTCAATTTCTCAAAAATGAAAGTCAACAGCTTCTTAGTCTCGCAAAGCGCCACAAGTTTCCTCTCAGCGTCTTTCTCAGCTCCTTATGTTCCGTGACGCAGTGCGGGATATTCGTACTTGATGAAGGTGGATTTTCCATCGGCGGATATCTGCCGCCGCATATCGGCAGTCCGGCTGCAGAACATGCACTCCGTTTGGGTGCGCTTCCGGAGGAGTTTTTTTCCCGTCTGCAGCACGACAGCGCAGCAGTAGAGGCCGGCGTATACCACAGTCTGCATACATGCAGGCTATCCGAAACAGCCAAGGCGTATATACTGCTCATATCCACATCGGAGCAGTCTGCATACACTGATGTTGTGTGCGGATGCGTGTCAGATTATTTGCATTACCTCATTTTGCACGGTATCGGCAGGGACGCAGACATTTCGCTGCTCATTCGGTCTCTAAACGACATACTGAACGGCAAAATCCGCGATATTGACAATATTAAGCACATTCTTTGTGATGATCGCATAAAGCCCTACTATATTTCCGGCGTATTAAAATTCGATGACAGCATTACAACCCACGAAAGGTATTTGCGGCTCACGAAACGCCTGCGTGCGCTTTGCGTCGATGTAAAGCCGACAATATTCAAAGGCAAAATTACCGTACTCATGAAAGCCGCAGCAAATGACAGCATGATCCGCCCAAAGTGGGATATGAGCATCTTCCGCAGCGGATTTGACTACAGCAGCCTTAATGCATTGCTTGAAGAGGAAAAGGCAACTATCTCAATAAACAACGCCATGCATGAATTGACTCTGCTGCCTGACGCCGTAGATGCACTTATGAGCGTTGCAGATATATCCGATAATTTCAAGCTTTATGACGATTATGACAGGATATTTTTCTTCAGCGACTACCAGTCCGTCGTTATAGCAAAGCGTTATTTTGAGGCTTTCCTTGAAAGTCACAGTCCGAGTGCACTGAAGCTCTACATTTTCCCCCAGCTCATTCCTTTGCTCAGATATGATTATCTGAACGGTCAAAATTTATCGACGGTGCTGTACAAATACATAACATATAACTATGATGCCGCCCTGACTGCGAAAGCGCTTTATATGCATCGCAATACGGTTTACAACAAGATACGGCAAATACAGGAGATAACAGGGCTCAACTTCAGCAATACTGCAAGCATGTCCATGATAATGGATTCACTCAAGCTGTACTTCCTGCTCACGTCTTATTTTAACATTAATATTATAGAGGTAATGTTCGGCAAACTGCCGGCGAAGTCAGACGAAAAGCGTACGGACTGACAAATACAATCTTTATTGTATTAAATTTAACATGAAATTAAATAATTTCCGTAAATTGCAAGTGCAAGTTGGACACCTGCACGGTAGAAATTAGTTAATCAGAG
>CAVAPG010000124.1:0-4287 GCA_963590435.1 bacterium | reverse complement strand
TTCACCTACTTTAAGCCTGACGAGCGCAAAGCCGGCGGCGCATATCTGACGACAATCGGAACGGTGAAAAAGCTTGATGATTACGAGCGGCAGATCGTGCTGCAAGACGGTACGAAACTGCCGATGGATGATGTTTTAGACATGGAGTGGGAACATGGTTAAAATCATGAAGACATGTTCAATCATATCTTTGACTGCAATGGTCGCGCTGGTTTTAGAGTATGTGCATACCTCACGGGGACTGTTTCTCACTCTTGCGATCACATTCGGAACAATCGCATATCATCTTATCATGCGCTTATTCGTGTCACTCGTATTTAACTCGGTAATGCATAACAAAGCAAACTGCCAAAGGCGGTGGTACCGGGTCGGCGATTGGGAAATGGCCGTATATAAAAAACTGAATATGCATAAATGGAAAGGTAAAATGCCTACATACGACAGCGCGTTATATGACCCCCGAATGCACTCATGGAGCGAAATTGCGCAGGCAACATGTCAAGCCGAGCTTGTTCACGAAACGATAGTTGTTTTGAGCTTTCTGCCGATAATCGCAGGCGTTTGGTTCGGGGCATACCCCGTGTTTATCATCACATCCGTTCTGGCCGCCGCATTTGATTCGATATTTGTGGTGATACAGAGATACAACAGGCGACGGATTATGTTGCTGCAGGAGAAAAGCTCAAAATCAGCAGAAGCTATAAAATAATCTAAATACGGGAACGGCAACACCTCTTGGTGTGAGTCTGTTGTGTGATACTTTTCGATTAGTTACGCCAATATTTTTTAATATTATAAAACAGATTTTAATTCTTGCGCAGTCATGATATTTGCACCTATACGCTGCATATCTTCAATGTTTGCCCTTTGCACCATTTCGTTTACCGATGATGTACAGTCGCTGAGAACAACAACATCATACTCGAGTGAAAGTGCGTCATAGCAAGTGGTTCGAATGCAGTTCGGTGTAGTCGTACCCGCCAGGACAACAGTTTGGATTCCGAGTCTGCGCAGTACTAAATCAAGGCTCGTTGCAAAAAATGCAGAAAAACGCGGCTTAACAAAAACTCTGTCACTCTCAAGGACTTCAAACTCCTCAGGAAAAGCATCGGACATGCACTCATCGCAGTTTTCCGAAAGCGGCTTGCCGCCGTTTGACCACGCATCGGCCCTGACCTTTTCTACATCACTGCCATCAGCGCTGTAGTGACGAACCGCATAAAACACGGGCAAATTTCTGTCATGAAAATATTTGATTATATCGGCACAGGCCGGCACGGTTGCGGCGGCCTCGTTAATGCAATGCGGTGAAGCGGGATCAATAAATCCTTTTTGCATATCAATCATTATAAGTGCTGTTTTTTCCATCTTTTGCCTCCAATATTATTGCTGTTGCTGATATCTTAGCGCCGAAAAGCAAAAAAGTAAAGAGCCGACATAGTCGGCTCTTTACTTTCGTTTTTGAGTATTGGTTAATACCAATCAATAATAACGCTTATTCTTATTCTTGCGTGCTGCCTCGCTCTTCTTACGGCGCTTGACGCTCGGGCTCTGATAATACTCTTTCTTTCTCAGATCGGCAAGCACACCGGCCTTTGCACAGCTGCGCTTAAATCTTTTAAGAGCATTGTCCAGAGATTCATTCTCCTTGACGTAGACTTCAGACATTTATTTCACTCCCTCCATATACGCCTTTAGGCGCTTTAAGGGCCAAATTATTGGCTTAACAGTTGATATTATACTCATATTTGTGCACAATGTCAACCTTTACTTTATTATGAGGTTGATGAGCTTATTCTTCACAACTATCGTCTTGAAAAGTTGCTTTCCCTCCATAAGGCGCTTAATTTTCTCGTCTGCGCAGGCGGCCGCAATGACGACGCTGTTTTCGGAATCAGATGCGACAGTAATTGTTGTCTTCAGTTTGCCGTTTACCTGTACGGCCATCTCGCGCGTTGCATCGACGGTTTTCGCCTCGTCATACTCAGGCCATGACATTTGCATTGCCATTTTGCCTTCCTTTTCCGCAAAGCCCATGAGCTCCCACATCTCCTCTGTTATATGCGGTGCAAACGGGCTCAGGAGCAGAATGAGCGTCTTAACATCGCCCTTGGAACAGCCGTTAGCATAAAACTCATTGACCATGGTCATAAGGGCTGCAATGGCGGTATTCATCTTCAGTTCCCCTATATCGGAGCCTACTTTTTTAATTGTCTTATGGATAATTGACTCATTCTTTTCAGTGTAGCTGTCGCCATCCTTTGCAAGATCCATAAGGTTCCAGCAGCGATCAAGGAATCTCTTTGAGCCCTTAACAGCCTCATTTGACCATGAAACAGCTTTTTCAAAGTCTCCTATAAACATGATATGCAGGCGCAGCGTATCCGCACCGTACTGGTCAACGATGTCGTTCGGGTTGACGACGTTTCCGCGAGACTTGCTCATCTTCTCGCCGCCTTCACCGAGGATCATTCCGTGGCTCGTACGTTTCGCGTAGGGTTCTTTAGTGGGCACAACGCCGATATCATACAGGAATTTGTGCCAGAAACGTGAATAGAGCAGGTGCAAAGTTGTGTGTTCCATTCCGCCATTATACCAATCAACAGGTCCCCAATAGTTAACGGCTTCCTTTGAAACCAGCTCCTTGTCATTATTGGGATCCATATAGCGCAGGAAATACCAGCTTGAGCCCGCCCACTGGGGCATAGTATCTGTTTCTCTTTCAGCCGCTCCGCCGCACTTCGGACATGTTGTTTCAACCCAATCACGCATCTTGGCAATCGGTGACTCACCATTATCCGTCGGCTCATAGTTTTCTACATCCGGCAGGAGAAGCGGGAGCTGATCTTCGGGAACAGGTACCCAGCCGCATTTAGGGCAGTTTACCATGGGGATAGGCTCACCCCAGTAGCGCTGGCGTGAGAAAACCCAGTCACGAAGCTTGTAGTTAACCTTTTCCTTGCCTATTCCCTGCTCAACTACATATTTTTTCATTGCGGGAATAGCCTCTTTTACGGTCATTCCGTTAAGGAAACCGGAGTTAACCATAATTGCGCTGTCATCCTTCGCGACAAACGCTTCTTTTGTCACATCACCGCCGGAAACGACTTCGACAATTGGAAGTCCGAATTTTGTTGCGAACTCCCAGTCGCGCTGATCGTGACCCGGGACGCCCATAACAATGCCGGTGCCGTATCCCATGAGGACATAGTCGGAAACAAACATCGGAAGCATTGCATGAGTCACAGGGTTTTCAACTTCAATGCCGTCAAGGCGAACACCTGTCTTGTCCTTATTCAGCTCGCCGCGCTCAAAATCTGATTTATGAGCCGCCTCATTCTGATAAGCCGTAACCGCATCCCAGTTTTTAATAAACGGTTTCCATTTATTAAGCATCGGATGCTCCGGTGATATAACCATATATGTTGTGCCGAAAAGTGTGTCTGCACGGGTTGTGTAAACCGTAACCTCGTCACCGACATTGGTCTTAAATGTTACCTCAGCGCCGGTTGAACGTCCGATCCAGTTGCGCTGCTGGATTTTTACGCGCTCGATGTAGTCAACGTCATCGAGATCATCAATAAGACGCTGTGCATAATTTGTTATGCGGAGCATCCACTGGCTTTTTTCCTTGCGAATAACCTCGCTGCCGCAACGCTCACAAACGCCTTCGACAACCTCTTCGTTTGCAAGAACGCATTTGCATGATGTGCACCAGTTAACGGGCATAGTTGTCTTATATGCCAGACCATGCTTGTACATCTGGAGGAATATCCACTGCGTCCATTTATAGTATTTCGGATTTGTTGTATCAACGCAACGATCCCAGTCAAAACCGTAGCCGAGCATTTTCAGCTGGGACGTAAACGTTTTTATATTGTCCGCGGTAACCTTGGCAGGATGAATGTGTGTTTTTATAGCATAGTTTTCCGTAGGCAGTCCAAACGCGTCAAATCCTATCGGGAACAGGACATTATAGCCTTCCATACGTTTCTTTCGGGCAACAATATCCATGGCAGTGAACGGTCTGGGGTGACCGACATGCAAGCCCTGACCGGATGGATAGGGAAACTCAATAAGACCGTAAAACTTTGGTCTTGTCGTATCACCTGTCACTGCCGCATAAGGCTTTTTTTCTTCCCAAATAGCCTGCCACTTTTTTTCTATTGCCGCAAAATCGTATTTCATTTTATTTTACTCCCTTATAATTATAAATTTTGTCCGAATGCCCCTTAGCAGGGGCCTATAAGGGATGAGAGATCAATCTCCTCAGCGTCGGACCACAGG
>CAVAPG010000123.1:0-4327 GCA_963590435.1 bacterium | reverse complement strand
CTTACACAGGGGAGCCAAGGGCATAGACTCTACTCATGCCGTTCTGTTTATCTACAACGCAAGCCGCAACGGCAACCCCTCAGTCATGCTTGCGCAGACAGCTCCCCTTACACAGGGGAGCCAAGGATGCGGACATTACTCGTGCCGTTCTATTTTACAGGGATGCCAATGATGTAGCTTCGCTGACTGCGGCCGTGATAAAATACGAGATAAAAACAGAATAAAACATAAAAGACCCTGCTGTGTTCGCGGTGTCATATTTGATTTAAGGTTCGTTAAACCCACATTTCTAATAAGGGATGCTGATTTGAGTCTGCCGATTGCAGGCCTCCCGGCTTTGCCGGACGTTGGAAGCAGTGAAACAGAACTTAGGCGACCCACCTGCTATCTTGTGCAGGTTATAACCGAACCTCAACGGCACGGCGGGGTTTTTCTATCCCTTTTTGTGCCGGCAAGCCGACGCGGCATAGGCAGATAATTTAGATTTAATAGTGTATTTTCGGTATAAAAATCCTGCGAAAAAAATTTTTTTCGCGGGATTTTTCATTTTACTTGCCCTGAAAAGAGCAAGAAATGCCCGAAAACAGCCTATGGGTGAGAGGAGTGTTGACAGTGAAGAGAAAAACATCCTGCGCGGAGAAACTTCTCAGGCAGCTTGCGCAGGCATCTCCGAGAGACGCGGTGAGACTTCTGTTTATAAACGGCGAGGATACCTCCGAGCTTGACGGACTGGATCTGTCGCTGCTTAGCGAAATCAAGCGCGGCGCAAAGGGCGAAACGGAGCTTAAATTCATAAACAAGCTCGCCGTCATAAAGGAGCTCTCCGAGCTTGAAAACAGCAGAGAAATTTCCGAAGACGGCGGCATGAATTTCTATCAGGCGCTGGACAGATCGGCGCAGCTTCTGAGTCGGGAGCAGAGTGATGGAGCTTGAATTTTTCTCGCGCACACAGCTTAAGGCGCTGTCATGGTGGAGCGACGCCTCGCCTTATCGGGATTATGACGCTGTTATCTGCGACGGTGCGGTGCGCTCGGGCAAGACCATGTGCATGGGCATATCCTTCGTCTGCTGGGCAATGCGCCGCTTCGACGGACAGAGCTTCGGCATATGCGGAAAGGCGAAAACAAGCGTCAGGCGCAATATGATTGAGCCGCTGCTGCCGGTCCTGCGTGATATAGGCTTTGCCGTGCGCGACCTTGTTTCGAAAAGCACGATCGAGATCGACTACCGCGGCCACAGCAACCGCTTTTATATTTTCGGCGGACTTGACGAGAGCTCGTGCGAGCTTATCCAGGGCGTGACCCTTGCCGGAGTTCTGCTCGATGAGGCGGCGCTCATGCCGCGGTCTTTTGCCGAACAGGCCTGCGCCAGATGCTCGGTTGCGCAAAGCAAGCTGTGGTTCAACTGCAACCCCGAAAGCCCTCAGCACTGGTTTTACCGCGAGTGGATACAGAAGGCCGACGAGCGCAGGGCACTGTATATCCATTTTGCTCTGGAGGATAACCCTGCGCTGAGCAGTGAGATAATCGAGCGCTACAAGCGCATGTACAGCGGCGATTTTTACAGACGCTTCGTCCTGGGAATGTGGGTTCTGCCGGAGGGCAGAGTGTATGACTTCTTCGACGAGAGCATGCTGTGCGATGCACCCGATGAGTGCAGCGAGTATATAGTCTCCTGCGATTACGGCACGAAAAACCCCAGCTCATTCGGACTGTGGGGCAGGTGCGGCGAGGTCTGGTACAGGCTGAGGGAATATTACTATGACGGCAGAAAGCAGGGAAGGCAGAAAACCGATGAGGAGTATGTTGACGATCTGATTGCACTGTGCGACGGAGTGACTGTGCGCCGCGTTATCGTCGACCCGTCGGCCGCAAGCTTCATAGCAGCGCTCTCACGCGCCGGCTTTCCGACCGAAAAGGCGGATAACAACGTGCTGTCGGGCATAAGAATAACCGCATCGTATCTCAAAAGCGGACGCATACGCATCTGCCGCGGCTGCGATGACGCCGTGCGTGAGTTTTCGCAGTATCAGTGGGACGACAGCAGTGCCGGCGAGGCGCCGCTCAAGCTCAATGACCACGCCATGGATGATATACGATATTTCGCCGCCGGCATATCAAAGCCTGCGCAGAGCATAGGGCTTGCGTGGGCGGAAAGGTAGAAAAGACAGATAGATATATGAAGTTGTTTTCAAAAATCAAGTCCACCGCACCATCGGCGCAGATCAGATGCTCAAAGACGCATCCGTTCAGGCTTCTTGACGGTTATGTGCCGCTCGGCAGTGCGCAGACGCGGCTTTACAGGGCAATCCGCGAAGCGGTCCCCGTGGTCGATGCCGCGATACTTAAAATAGTAAGGCTCACGGGCGGATTCAGAATAATATGCGGCGATAAGAAAGCCGAGCGTGAGCTTAATGAGTTTATCCGCCGCGTGCCCGTCGGCAGAGGTCAGACGGGCCTTGAAAGCTTCCTGGCACAGTATCTCGATTCGATGATAACCTGCGGCAGGGCCGTGGGCGAGATAGTCGTGCGCGGAAACCGTGATATCGCCGCGGTAATCTGCGGCAACACCGAGGATGTGCAGATCCGCGAGGGCAAAAGTCCGCTTGACTTTGAGCTTTGCGGCGTTTCCGAATCGGGCGGCGTTGAGCCGTTTAAATATCAGAATCTTCTGCTGTTTACGCCGTTTAATCCCGAGGCAGACTCGCCCTACGGTGTTTCGATGCTCAGGAGCATGCCGTTTCTGTGCGATATTCTGCTGAAGATATATCAGTCGCTGGGTCTCAACTGGGAAAGAGCGGGCGCTGTCCGCTTCGCGGTCGTCTACAAGCCGCAGGATGCGGCGATTGACCGCTTCACCGCCAATGAGAGGGCTCGGCAGATAGCCGAGCAGTGGTCGGAGGCAATGCGCAGCTGCGCGTCGGGCTCCGTGCGCGACTTCGTCGCCGTCGGAGACGTGGATATTAAGGTCATCGGCGCGGATAATCAGATACTCGACAGCGAGGTGCCGGTGCGGCAGATACTCGAGCAGCTCATAGCGCGCACGGGCATACCGCCGTTCCTGCTCGGCCTTAACTGGTCAACAACCGAGCGCATGAGCGCACAGCAGGCAGACCTCATGACAAGCGAGCTCAATGCCATACGCCGATCTGTCACGCCGGTCATAGAGAAAATTTGCCGCATGTGGCTTAATATGCACGGCTTTGCGACGGGCTTTGAGATCGAGTGGGAGACGATTAATCTGCAGGACGAGGTAGAGGAGGCCAAGGCCGCGCTGTATCTTGCGCAGAGGGACAAAATTTATTTCGAACAGGGAGCGGAAAATGAAAATAATTAAGGGCGGCACAGCCATAGGCGGCGTGTGCGATGAGGAGCAGCTTCAGGCGATAAACGCCTTTGCAAAGGCACAGCTTAAGGCCGATGAGGTCTACACATTTCAGGTGCGGCTGTGCGACAACGAAACAGACCGTGATTTTGAACGATTTTCGGTTTCAACGCTCCGTGAGCTCGGCGAGCTTTTCGTCGGCGTTACGGGCATCTGCGACCATGACTGGCGCAGTGAGAATCAGGTTGCGCGAATTTACAGGACGGAGCTTGTCAGCGAAAAGGGCAGAACCACATCATACGGCGAGGAGTATGTCTATCTCAAGGGCTGGGCGTATATGCTCCGAAGCGAGGCAAACAGCGAGCTTATATCGCAGATAGAGGGCGGAATAAAACGCGAAACAAGCATCGGCTGCTCGGTTGAAAAATGCATTTGCAGCATCTGCGGCAAGCCGCTTGACAGCTGCGGACACGAAAAGGGCCTTATCTATGACGGCAGGCAGTGCTGCGGAATACTCACCGGCGCAAAGGATGCCTATGAATGGAGCTTCGTCGCCGTTCCGGCCCAGAGAGACGCGGGCGTCATAAAAAGCTTTGCCGAAAAAGCCGGCGCCGGCCGAGAATATGAAATTCTCGAAAAGCAGGCGCGTCTGGGCAGGGAGTATATGAAAACGCTCAGAGCCGAGGTGCTTCGACTCTGCCTTGTCTGCGATGAAGCCCTGCATCCTGCGCTTGAAAAAAGCGTTGTGCGGATGGAAGCCGATGAGCTGCTGCAGCTCAAGGCAAGCCTCGAAGAGAAGTCGGAGAGGCTTTATCCGCCGCTTGTTCAGCTGCCCGGCCGCGCCGCCGTCACGCGCTTTTCGGAAGAGGAATATATGATCTAAGACGAATTGGACAACCCCACCACCGGCACCCATGCGAAGTAGCACGGCAAGCGTAGAGGTCACCACCCTTGGCTCCCCTGTGTAAGGGGAGCTGTCAGCGAGAGCTGACTGAGGGGTTGC
>CAVAPG010000122.1:0-4417 GCA_963590435.1 bacterium | reverse complement strand
TCCACACATCAGTCAACATCGGCATGTGTAAAAGTATAACCCCTGTCGTCGGCATTACGCTTCCCTTCTTCAGCTACGGCGGTTCGTCTATAGTTGCGATGTACGCGGCTGTCGGATTAGTCTCCGGCGTTAAATACCGTCCAAAGCCGCGGCAAAATTTCCTGCAATATCAATAAATTCATCAAAGCTCCCTTATCATCAGGGAGCTTTTTTCATCATTCATCACTGTATGTCTGTATAGCCTTGAAGCTGTCCGCAACCGACTCATAGATATCAACAAGGCGTTTAACCTTCTCAAATCCCTCGCATGCGGCATTTATGTAGTAATAATTTCTCGTACCGATACGATTGCAGAGCACAATGCCCGCATCTTTAAGAATTCTGATATGATGAGTTACAGTAGGTTCGGATAGATGTATGCGTTTGGCTATCTCTCCTATACGGCTGCCGCCAAACTCGCCCTGCATAATGGCAATCAGTATAAGTTGTCGACTCTCGTCCCCTATTGCCTGCATAAAGCCGGTGGATTCCGTAAACAATTCCCTGAGCCGGGCAAGCTCTTTTTTCTTGTCGAACACATCCATATGACATAACCCCTTAATTTTTTAAATATATAACTCTCGTTACGATAATGCGATTGATTTTCTTTGTGAATGAACTTTCGCACGGCAGGCATGCTATAATATCCTCAAAAAAGAGGAGAAATGCTCATGAAAGTCACAAATCAATATCCGGCGCAGATTGATGTTGATCTATGCGTTGGCTGCGGAACCTGCGTAAAAATATGTCCGCGGCATGTTCTGGTTCAAGTCGACGGGCAAAAAAGTCCGACCGTAAGGCAGGATCTCGCTTGCTTTAACTGCGCACAATGCGTTGCCGTATGCCACAAATCAGCGATTTCTCTGCCTGATATTCGGCCTGAGGAGCTTGAAACGGTTCAGCCTGAGCTTAATATATCCGAAGCACAAATGACGCAGTTTTTCAAAACACGGCGCTCCTGCCGTAATTACACGGATGTGCCGCTGAAGAAGGACGAGATAGAAAAACTGCTGGACATAGCTGCATATGCCCCCACAGGCAAGAACTGGCGGCTTGTTAAATGGGTGGTCGTATCCGACCCTGAAAAGGTGCGCTCCTATGCCTGCGAATGCGCGAAAACGCTCGGCATGGTCGGTCCTGTTCTGTTTTCCGGTGGCCAGTTTGTAAATCCTACGGCCAGGCGCATGATGCGTTATAACAAGCAGCAGTGCGCAGACATCCAAAACCAGTGCGGTGAAATGTGCCGCGAGGTCGAATCAGGTCAGGACACTATTCTTTGCGGTGCTCCGGCTATTCTGTTCGCGTGCGCCGACACGCGCAATCTTCTTGCACACGATGCCTGTATTACGGCAATGAGCCATCTTGAGCTTGCGGCTCACGGCATGGGACTAGGTGCATGCTGGGTCGGAACATTTGCCATGTTTGCGCAGTCCGCTCCCGGCTTTGAAAAGCGTCTCTGTCTGCCGAAGCATGAGCATATCGTATCGGCTATGGTTGTCGGGCATCCGAAATATCATCTTATGAAAATACCAAAACGCAGTCCGGAGGTTACGTGGCTGTGAATTATCTGGCCGGAGGAGCTTCCCTCCGGTCGTTTTTACGCAAGGCCGATAAATTTCATGGCCTTGAAGCTTTGCAGTATGATATTTTTCAATTCGTCCTCACTCTCGCGCTTTCCGTGCTCTACCCAAGTCACCATGATACCCATCATGGCAGACGAGATGATGGAAACGAAATAGTCAAGCCTATCGGAGTCAATAATACCGGAGAGGCTGCCTTGCAGACTGTCGGCACAGCGGCGCAGACTTGCATAAAGCATGTCGCCGCGGTTTATGTTGACGATAGTCTCTATAATATCGGCATGATTATACCATGTGCGGAACACCGCCTCGCTTAAATTAGAATAATCGGAGGCAAACGCTTCGGAGAACACATCGTCACACATCAGCGCAAGAACATCCTCGATGCGGTCAAAGTTCCGATAAAAGGTTGAGCGACTCACGCCTGACACGCGTTGTATGTCGGATATTGTTATATCATCAAAGCTTTTTTCTTTCAGGCACTGCACAACGCCGTCACAGATGAGCTTTGCCGAGGTTTTCGCTCGCTTGTCCTGCTTTATGTGGTACATTATTTGCTCCTTTGTATTATTTTGTTGCGGTACTATTGTATCACAATTATTTTTGTGATACAATCTCAATAAGAAGATAATTTAAATAAAGGAGTAGAATTATTATGAGCAAAAACGTTATATTCTGCTATTCCGGCAGCGGCAACTGTCTGGATATGGCCAAGAACATTGCAAAAGAGCTGGGCGACACTGACATCATCATGATGCGTAAGGCTCCGGTCAAAACAGACGTGACGGATGCAGAGCGTGTCGGCTTTATTGTCCCGTGCTACGGCGGAGGTCTGCCGGGTGATGTTGAAAAATATCTCGACAGCATCAAGATTTCATCTGATGCATATACCTTTGCTGTCGGTCAGTATTGCGGATATCTAGGCTGCGGTCTGCATAAGATTGACGAACGTTTCCATCTCGACCTTTGGAGCGGGCTTTCCCATCAGTGTTCGGCAATCTGGCTGTTCCCCCATCAGACCATGGTGCCGCCCATGACGCCTTCGATGGCGCAAAAGCGCAGTGAGCGCAAGGCGAAGAAGCTTGCAAAAGCAATACTGCGCGGAGACAAGAGCAAGAAGCAGCCGCCCAAGATGAGCGTAAATGCTGTTGAAAGTAAGATATGGCCGAAGCTTGCGGTTTTGAAGGCGAAAAAATTTGCCGTAACCGATGACTGCATAGGCTGCCATCAGTGCGAAAAGCTGTGCCCCAAGGGCAACATCAAATTCGTTGACGGCAAGCCGACATTCGGAACTAACTGCATTCAGTGCCTGAGCTGTCTGCAATACTGCCCAAAGGAAGCTATAACGCTGACAAAGAAAACAGTAAAGCGTGAGCACTATCATAACCCGAATGTCACCGCACAGGAGCTGATGGAAAGCATTATCCATATTGATTGAAATTTTCGGCAAACTGTGTTATAATCAGCGCATCCAAAATTTTAACACTGCGGAGAATAAGATATGGTAACATTCAAACTTAAAGAAGAAAACGAGCAGCAGCTTGTTTACTGGTACTTCCCCAACGGCAAGGAAGAGGCCGGTCACGGCACTATAGTCATTGACCGTGTGCACGGCAAGCTTGATCTTACAGAGCTTGCTCCCGACGACAGACTCGTGCGGCATACCGTCGAAAATCAGAACCGCTGGCGCAAGGCCGTGAACAAGATGCGCAACATTGAGCAGATACCCGAGCTTACCGATGAGGAATGGCCCGAGGCAACCGAAGACAAGATAAGCACTGTTTTCGCCGACCATGCAATACAGAAAATTATCGAGGCTTATAATAACGGAGAAGTGCTTGAGGAAGGCGCAGAAACATGGAATATCTGAAAATCAGGCAGTTTTGCATACAACTTGCTTGAAATTGTCGGTTGACATAAGTTAGATGGTATAATATACTTTTAAACGGAAATAGTCTGAAAAATTTAAAAGGAAGGAGAAAAATAATGAGTAATCCTATTACCGTGATTTATGCCCTTATCAGAGCAATTCTTTGGAAAGAAGATAACGGAACTCATAATGATCTTGAGAAGCTCGACAAGTTCTTTGGCTACGAAGGCTAAATAAGTTTTTGTAGACAGCCCGCATCGCAAGATGCGGGCTGTTCTCATAAGCAGTTTGCGCGCGAAAATGCAGAACCGGGCGGCTCTGCATTTGACTGCAAACCCATATGAAACGGCGTCTCCCCGGAGTCATAAGACTTCGGGGAGAATAATTTTTTATAAAAACATTTAATTATTAAGACGCTCGCCGGATTTCAGCAATCAGTTATTGGCATTGAAAATCTTAAAGATGCTGTCGAAGGGATCTTCTTCTCCGGAAGGAGCAGAAGCGGGCTCTTCCTTCTTTTTATCGGCAACTTTTTCGCTCGAAGCTGCATACATAGTCTGAGGCTTCTCGCGAACAGGCTCTGCCTTCGCAGCAGGCTGTGCAGGCTGCTTTGCCGTAGGAGCTTCTTCGAAGCCTGTTGCAATAACGGTGACGCGAATTTCATCCTGCATAGATTCATCGAAGGTTGCACCGAATATAATGTTTGCATCGGGATGAGCAGCTTCCTGGACGAGGTTTGCAGCTGCCTCAACATCCTCAAGCCCCATATCCTCGGAGCCGGTGATATTGATAAGCACACCGTGTGCTCCGTTTATGGATGTTTCCATAAGCGGACTTGCAACTGCCATGCGTGCCGCATCCTCTGCCTTGCCCTTACCTGCCGCACGACCGACACCCATATGTGCAAAGCCGGCATTCTTCATAATGC
>CAVAPG010000121.1:0-4469 GCA_963590435.1 bacterium | reverse complement strand
TGGATATAGTCTAAAGCCCAAAGGCAAACCCCATTGCCTCCGCCTGCGTAAAAGCAGTCGCACAGACTTATGGCTTCGCCCTTGCCTCCCCTGTGTAAGGGGAGGGGGACCGCGACAGCGGTGGTGGGGTTGCAGATAATGTCGGCAGCAAAAAATTAACCAGCTGCACTGCAGAAGCGGATAATTGCCTTAATATAGACTCGCTTTTCAATAAGCGCAAACGGATTGTAAACACGGATAAGGAGGAATTAATTTGGCTAACAAAATTCTCGAATACAAGGGTCACCCCCTGCAGAGGGCGGGCAATATAGTCTATTACGGCAGCATGTCGGATAAATATATCATCATGCTCCAGATTATGAGCACCGAAAAGGTCAGGGACCTCGACGTCGCAACGAAGGTCTCCGTTCAGCTCCAGCTGACCGACCCGAATGTGAAGTCACGCGACCGCGTTGTCAAGAAAAGCGAGAAGGACGGCTTCTGGGCGGCAATGGACGTCGCCTGCGTCTGGCTCGAGCGCGCCCTGGCTTCAAACTGAAAGCAAGCATAAATACGGCACTAAGGCTTCGGTAACAACTACCGGAGCCTTTTTTATACCCGGCTCGCCCTTTCGAGCCGATTTTTCGCCACTATAGTTATAAAGTTGGCAATAATTATTGTGGAAATTGACGATAATTATGTTATACTGTAAAGTGATGTTAAGAATCTGCATTGCGGTATTAATATTGTTGTCTGCCGTGGTCGCCGCGGAAGACGCAAAGCGCACTACGACGGATGACGGTGTAAGCTCCGCAATAGCAGAAAATTTGCTGAATCGGGAGGAAAAAATGAAGAAGGTACAGTTTACGGAAACCGTGCTTCGTGACGCAAACCAGTCACTTATCGCGACGAGACTTCCCTACGACAAGTTCGAGCCGATCCTCGAGAAGATGGATAAGGCCGGATTCTACTCTGTCGAATGTTGGGGCGGCGCAACTTTTGATGTCTGCCTGCGCTTTCTGGGAGAGGACCCGTGGGAAAGGCTGCGCAAGATCCGCGCAAAGATGCCCAACACAAAGCTGCAGATGCTTCTGCGCGGTCAGAACATTCTCGGCTACAAGCACTACCCCGACGATATCGTGCGCCGCTTCGTGCGCGCATCGGTCAAAAACGGCATTGACATTATCCGCATATTCGATGCTCTCAATGATACCGACAACCTGAAGGTCGCTATCGAAGAAACCGTCAAGCAGGGCGCAATGGCATCGGGCACCATATCCTACACGACAAGCCCCGTACACACCACGGCAAAGTTTGTCGAGATGGTCAAGGAGCTCAAGCAGATGGGCGTAAGCTCAATCTGCATAAAGGACATGGCAGGCATCATGACTCCGCAGAGCGCATATGACCTCGTTTCCGGCATCAAGGACGCGGTCGATCTGCCCGTCGTTCTGCACACCCACTGCACAACGGGTCTGGCCTTCATGACATATCTCAAGGGCATTGAGGCAGGCGCCGATGTTATCGACACCGCAATCTCTCCCTTCTCCGGCGGCACATCGCAGCCGGCAACCGAAACGCTTTACTACGCTCTCAAGGAGCTCGGCTACACAGTCGATCTCAACGAGAAGGTTCTCATAGAGATGGCAAACTACTTCAAGCCCATCCGCAACGACTTCCTTGCAGACGGCACGCTCAACCCCATTTCCATGACCACCGACACGCAGTGCCTGACCTATCAGATTCCCGGCGGCATGCTCTCGAACCTGCTCAGTCAGCTGAAGATGATGAACGCACTCGACAAGTTCGAGGAGGCTCTTATAGAAACTCCGCGCGTGCGCAAGGATATGGGCTATCCCCCGCTCGTCACGCCGACAAGCCAGCTCGTCGGCTCGCAGGCAGTTCAGAATGTTCTGGCAGGCGAACGCTATAAGAACGTCGGTGCAGAGATAAAGGCATACTGCCGCGGCGAATACGGCAAAACTCCCGCTCCCATTGACGAGGGCGTCAGAGCTAAAATCCTCGGCGGCGAAAAGCCCATCGAGGGACGCTACGCCGATTCACTTCCGACCGACACCTATGAAAAGGCCGCCGAATATCTGGGCAGCACGGCAAAATGCGAAGAGGACGTCCTCAGCTACATCGCCTTCCCCCAGGTTGCGGAGAATTTCTTCGAAAAGCGCCGTGAGGCGGAGGAGAAGGTCGTTCGCTATACCATCACCGAAGCCTGAGGAGGTATAGATGATGACTGACTTAGTTAACATTTCCTTCGGAGATGCCTCGCTTGCGGCACTGCTGGGCTATATCGTCATTTTCTTCGGCCTTATCCTCCTGATGTGGGTCGTTATGATAATGGGCAAGATTATGGTCAGCCGCGCATCCAAGGCAAAGCCTGCCGAACCCGCTCCGGCGGCGGCAGAAAAAGCTCCGGCGCCCGAGGTTCCCGCTGCTCCCGGCTCGGCCGGTGAGCTCAAGCTTTACGACACCGATCCGAGAGACGCCGCCATGATTATGGCAATCGTCGCGGATACGCTCGGCAAGCCGATAAACCAGCTGCGCTTTATTTCCATCAAGGAGGTCAAGGAAGATGAAGTATAAAGTAACTTTGAATAACAGAACCTACGAGGTAGAGGTCGAGCAGGGTCAGGCCATGCTCATAGATGAATACGAAGCATACGCACCGGCAGCTCCCGCTCCCGTTGCTCCCGCAGCCCCTGTTGCCGCAGCTGCTCCCGCCGCTGCTCCGGCACCTGCCGCCCCCGCAGGCGCGGCCCTTGCCGCAGGTGAGGTTGTAAAGAGCCCCATGCCCGGCAATATTCTCAAGATTAACGTCGCGCAGGGTCAGAAGGTCGAGGAGGGCGATGTCCTTCTTGTCCTCGAGGCCATGAAAATGGAAAACGAGATCGTCGCCACCAAGTCCGGCACCGTCGCTCAGATTGTCACGGCAAAGGGCGCAGTAGTCGAGACCGGTGCTCCTCTTGTTGTCATAGCATAAGGAGGTAAGGGATGGACATTCTCGGTACTCTCCAGAAGCTTGCGCTGGAATCCGGCTTCGCCGCGTTCTTCACGACAGACGGCGGCTGGAAAAACCTCGTTATGATTCTCATCGCCTTCGTACTGCTGTACCTGGGCATTGTGAAAAAGTTCGAGCCCCTGCTGCTGTGCGGCATAGCCTTCGGCTGCCTGCTGACCAACCTGAGCTACTTCATCGGCATGGGCGAAAACGCACTGTATCACCCCGAACTGTGGGAGGCGTTCCTCGACGAGGCAAGCCCCTATTATCACAGCTACGGACATGTAATGTCAAACGCCGGACTGCTTGACTTTTTCTACATCGGCGTCAAGGCCGGCATATACCCCTCGCTTATCTTCCTGGGCGTCGGCGCGATGACCGATTTCGGACCGCTGCTTGCCAACCCCAAGAGCCTGCTCATGGGCGCATCGGCCCAGCTGGGCGTATTTGTCGCCTTCCTCGGCGCTGTTCTGCTCGGCTTTACCGGACCCCAGGCTGCATCAATCGGCATCATCGGAGGTGCAGACGGCCCGACGGCAATATTCCTGACGACGAAGCTCGCGCCCGAGTTGTTGGGACCGATTGCGATTGCGGCGTATTCGTATATGGCGCTCATTCCGCTTATACAGCCGCCGCTAATGAAGCTTTGCACAACCAAGGAAATGCGTGTTGTCAAGATGGAGCAGGCGCGTGAGGTCTCCAAGACGGAGAAGATTATCTTCCCGATAGTCGTTGCGACCTTCGTAATTCTGCTTCTGCCCTCAACGGCTCCCCTTATCGGCTGCCTGATGCTCGGCAACCTCTTCCGCGAATGCGGCGTAACCGACCGTCTGTCGGACACAGCCCAGAACGCACTGATGAACATCGTAACCATCTTCCTTGCCACATCCGTCGGCGCAACGATGGTCGCCCAGAACTTCCTGAGCGCGAGCACGATTAAGATCATCTTCCTCGGACTGTTCGCATTCGCAATCTCCACCATCGGCGGACTGCTCGGCGGCGTTGCCATGTACTATGCCTCCGGCAAGAAGATAAATCCCCTCATCGGCTCGGCCGGCGTTTCCGCGGTCCCGATGGCAGCCCGTGTATCCCAGGATGTCGGCAGAAAGTACAACAAGACAAACTTCCTGCTCATGCACGCAATGGGTCCGAACGTCGCCGGCGTTATCGGCTCTGCTATCGCGGCAGGCTTCCTGCTCTCCGTCTTCGGCGGTTGATGCAAATATAAATACGAGTTTATCTCTCGGAATTTATAACGCCTACTTATCAAGCGAATTTGCCCCAGAATTTAATCCCAAAACGGTATGCGCAAAAACGCATGCCGTTTTTTACTGCCTCAATTGTGCGATATCAGAACAATTTGATGCAAATAAGCGAGTGTTTTGCTCTGTATAAGTTTGCCGCTGCTGCGTAATGCATCGGCTCCCCTGTGTAAAAATAGCGGAGCGATGTTACGGTTTCCTCATTGCCTCCCCTG
>CAVAPG010000120.1:0-4469 GCA_963590435.1 bacterium | reverse complement strand
CATTACTTCGGTTTTCTTTATTTTTGCTCTACCCCAACTATTGACACAGAGCCAATTTCGTTTGTTAATCTGCGCTTTCTTCTTCGTCCTGTGATATGGGCTGCGCGGGGGTCGACGAGCCAGCAAGGCTTCTGAAGCTTGCGCGTGCCTGATTCACCGATTTCAGCGCTGAACCGACAGTTTCCTCAGTACGGCGGAGAATTTCATCGACGTATTCGTTAGCAACGCGTCGCAACTCTTTGGATTTATATTCCGCATTAGAGACCAGGTCCGAGCTATGCTGCTTGGCAACACGGACAATCTCCTGCTCTTCAAGCATCGCACGCGCCTTGTCTTCAGCATTCTTGCGTATAGATTCCGCTTCGCGCTTTGCATTTCCGATAAACTCGTCGCGTGCGGACACAAGGCGCTTTGCCTCGGCAAGCTCGACCGGAATACGCGTTTTTATCTCGTTGAGTATCTCCAGTACATTTTCCCTCTCGACAATGCACTTATCGTTCCCGAGGGGAACACCCCATGCCTCCGTAACCATATTGTAGAGATTTTCTATAAGCTCCATTACATCAACATTATTTTCGCTCATATTACCGCCTCCATAATTTAGCCTTTTCTTCTATCTCGGCTACTATTTCGCAAGGGACAAAACTGCTTAAATCGACCCCGTATGACGCCATTTCGCGCACAACCGATGAGCTTAGATAAGTATACTTCTCATTGGCTGTGAGAAACATCGTCTCCAACTCGGGGTTAATTTTTTTATTAATAAGGTTCATCTGAAATTCATACTCAAAATCAGATGTGGCCCTCATGCCCTTTACAATAACAGGATTTTCAAACTGTTTGGCGTATTCTGCAAGCAAGCCGCTGTACGTGTCAACTTCAACATTGGGAAAGCGCTCCACGACTTTTCTGACCATTTCCACGCGCTCATCAACCGTGAACATCGGGTTTGTTTTCGCCGCGTTATACATTACACAGACTATAACCTTGTCGAATATCTTCGCCGAGCGTCTGATTATGTTCAAATGACCGAGTGTTATCGGATCAAAGCTGCCCGGACAAATAGCAAGACTCATTTATTCGTCTCCCTGCTGTAGGTAGTAAGCTTAACTTTGCCGTAATTATACTCCTTACACTTAAAATAAGGCATATTCATCTCCGGCATGGGCTTTTCGCGCCCACTTTCGCACACAATTATACCACTTTCCGTCAATATGTCAACGGAATTGATAATTTGCAGTGCCCTGTCCAGGAGATTTGTTGCATACGGAGGATCGAGAAGTATGATATCAAATTTTTCACCGCGTTCAAGGAACGAAATAGAGTCGCTTTGCACGACACGCGCTTCAAAGCCGCAGCTTTTCATATTTTGCTTCACTATTGCAAGTGAGTCTCTGCTCTGATCGACAAATGTAACTTCCTTTGCGCCTCGGCTGAGGCATTCAAGGCCAAGTTGTCCGGTTCCGGCAAAAAGGTCGAGAACCCGCCTTCCTTCGATATCAAACTGAATTATATTGAACATTGCCTCTTTAACCATGTCGGTCGTTGGACGTATATCGTAATTGTCGGGTTCTTTTAATTTTTTTCCGCGCTTGGTTCCGCTTATTATTCTCATTGTTTTTCCTCGTTTTTATGATAGTAGTCGTAAACAGCCTTTGCAGTATTTTTCGGCACAACAGCGCTTAACTGTTCCGCATCGGCGTTTTTTATTGCCTTAATAGTCTTAAAATGACTCAGCAGCTGATTTTTTCTTACGGTGCCAACTCCGGGAATACGGCTGAGTTCCGATGCGAAGCTTTCGTTGCGCAGTGAGCGCTGATACTCAATTGCAAAACGGTGCGTTTCTTCCTGGATGTTGCCAATGAGCGAGAAGGCCGCCGGATTGCCGTTTATGCAAATCTCTTCCCCTGCGCTTGTTACAAGCGCTCTGGTCCTGTGCCTGTCATCCTTAACCATGCCGAAGACCGGTATGTCTGTAATTTCAAGCTCTCTCAAAGCGTGCTCAGCAGCGGCGGCATGAGTAATTCCGCCATCGATGAGCAAAAGCTGTGGTATTTCATTAAATCCCCTGTCTCCGTTTTTTAAATGCGAAAATCGGCGATAGACAGCCTGGGTCATACTGGCATAGTCATCCCGTATATCTAAATCGTGTATTCTGAATTTACGATAATCCTTCTTTAAAGGTTTTCCGTCTTTATGCACCGTCATTGCAGCCACAATGCCTGTATCTCCGAGATTGGACACATCAAATGATTCGATGCGAGCCGGATATTCCGGCAGATTAAGCGTCCTTTGCAGCCAAACCAACGTATTCGTGCGCCTTTGCTGAACGGTGGTTGCTCGCAGTATTTCCTCCGATGCATTCATCTCTGCCCGTTCGACAAGGCGCAGTCTGTCACCGCGCTGCGGCGATTCAAGGCTTACTTTTCTGCCGGATACCTGTTCAAACAGCCGCTCAAGCGCTTCCGCATCCTCCGGAATTTCACGCAGCAGTATATTCTTCGGCATTGTGCCTCTTGCAGAGTAATATTGACGGATAAAGGCCGATATAGCTTCCGCATCGTTCTCGAGCGGCTCGTCTACAAGTTCAAAATCTTTGCCGGTAAGAGAACCGTCATTGAAATGCAGAACTACAAAACAGCTTTTTACGCCGCGAACAAACCCTACAGCATCTGTATCCGCAAATGCCGTTGCGATAACTTTCTGCTTGTTTGATACACTTTGAATTGCCCTTATTCTGTCACGAAGCTCAGCTGCAGTCTCATATCTAAGCTGCTCCGAGGCTTCGTTCATTTTCGCCGTCAGATTGTCTATGAGCTGCGATGTCCTGCCGCTGAGGATAAGGCAGGCCTGCTCAATTGACAGTCGGTACTCCTCCGGTGCAAGTTCACCCCTGCACCAACCGCGGCAATTTCCCATATGATAATTGAGGCACGGTCTGTCCTTTGATATATCTCGAGGAAAGCGCTTTGAGCAAGTGGCAAGTCCGACAGCCTTCGATACTGTGTCAATAATGTCGTAGGTGACGCTCCGTCCTCCGAATGGGCCAAAATATAATGCTCCGTCTTTTTTTGCGGTGTTTGTAATTGAAAAACGGGGATATTGAGCTTTTTTATCCAGCCTTATGAACGGATACCCCTTATCATCTTTAAGTAAAATATTATAGTGCGGCTGATGCTGCTTTATAAGCGAATTTTCGAGAATCAGTGATTCAAATTCTGAATTTACAACAATGACGTTAAAGTCGCAGACCTTTTGAACCATTGCTTCGACTTTCGGCAAATGTGAGCCTCTAAAATAGCTGGTAACGCGATTCTTCAGCTTCTTTGCCTTGCCAACATATATGACTTTTCCATCACCATCGAGCATAATATACACGCCCGGAAGCATCGGCAGCTTGTTTGCCTTTTCAAGAAGCTTCTCGCGCATCTGCTTCTCCTTTGGTTTTACTTCCGGATATACACCATACAGTCACCGAAGCTATAACGATAACACCCCCTATAAGGGCAAATACACCGGGTTTTTCGCCGTCGAACAGGAATACCCACAGTGGGTTTAGAAGCGGCTCTACCGCGCCTAATAGGCTACATGCCAGCGGCGGACAATTCTCCGCCGCTATACCATAGAGGACATACGGAATACCGAGCTGCAAAACTCCGAGAATTATAACGTACAGTACAGGAAGTGCAGAAAGCTCGGGACTAGTTGTTATAATAAACGGCAGTCCGAAAGCAAATGCAAAAATCTGGCCAATGAGTATGGCAGAAAAGCGCTCCTGCGGCTGTGCATTCCCCATAGTCACAAACATTCCGCCGAGGCATGCACCGGCAAAAATTGCAACAATGTTGCCGAGAAGATATCCCCCTTCAAGCTGGTCGAGGAAAAACATAGCTATACCGGCGAAAGTAAATATGATTGCAATTAAATCACGCTTTTTGAAACGCTGTCCGAAAAATAATGCTGAAAAAATTACTATAAAAATAGGATCAGTAAACTGCAGGACTATAGCATTAGCGGCTGTGGTGAGCTTATTTGCGGCGACAAATGCAATATAAACTATTCCGAGCAGCAATCCGGGAATAAGCGTTTGACGATTTATTACTACTTTATAATTTTTTATACGTATGTAAACGAAAACGGTAATCCCCGCGAAAAGACTGCGAAGGGCAGATATAACAAAAGAATTCCATGGGATAAGCTTTATAAATATACCCGCAATGCTCCAAAGTGCCGCGCAAATAAGCATCTCAAGCATTGCCTTATTTTCTTTTCTCATATTATAATTTTCTCCGAATATAGCGAACAAGGGCGTGTTGAAAACACGCCCTTAGCTACGCTTGAAATATTACTCGTTAAAGTCAGATGCGATAAGCTCAGAAAGCGTATCGACAGCAGTTGCCTCATCAGCACCGTCGGCAATGAGATTTACTGCAGTGCCCTTAACGATGCCCAAAGAGAGAACGCCGAGC
>CAVAPG010000119.1:0-4551 GCA_963590435.1 bacterium | reverse complement strand
TTGGGCGCAGCCTATCCTTTTCGGACGGTTACCCCAACATTTAGTTTAGAACCACTTAAACTCACCTTTCCAAGTTGTCATAACTTAACAATATATGGCTGATGAAAATTGTTTTTTCATTGCAGAGAAATGTGGTTACTATTTGCTGTCAGTTCTTGCAATTTGTATATATATTTTCTATTTGTATGTTATCACGCCAAAAATAGAAAAGCAAACAATTTTGTTAACAATTAACATTTTATTCATGGCTTATTAATATTTGCGCTGTGAGGTCATAAGAGATGTGTAAATAAATGCAGATGATATTTGACATAGCATTAAGCAGAATATAAAATAAGGCTATCAACAGTATGGAGAAGAAGCCATGGAAGATTTTTCGCATTTTAATAAAAACGGGAGAGCAAGAATGGTTGATGTATCCGAAAAATCGGATACTGCTCGCACGGCAGTTGCGTCCGGCAGGGTTCTCGTGAACGCTGAGACATTCAAACTGATAAAATCCGGCGGCGTTAAAAAGGGCGATGTGCTTGCAGTCGCACAGGTCGGTGGTATAATGGGTGCAAAGCACACTTCGGATATAATTCCCATGTGCCATCCGATAATGATATCCGGAATAGACTTAGATATTTCACTTTGCGAAGAAAAACACAGTGTCGAAATTATTGCCACAACTAAATGCACAGGCGCGACAGGTGTTGAGATGGAGGCCCTCACGGCAGTCAGTGTTGCGGCATTGACAGTATACGATATGTGCAAGGCCGTGCAGCGAGATATTGAGATAAGCGATATACGCCTTCTGAAAAAGACTGGCGGCAAGAGCGGGGCGTTTGAGCGAAAATGAAAAATATTCTCATGATCGGAACGGGCGGAACCATTGCCTCGCAGATAAGCGGAGACGCACTTTCACCGCAGCTGAGACCCGACGAGCTTTTGTCACTCGTCCCGGCAATATCAAAGCTGTGCCATGTTGAGTGTATATCACTTTTTAATGTTGACAGCACGAGCATGACCCCGGAGCATTGGATGCGGATAACGCAGTGCGTAAGAGAAAATTACGATAAGTATGACGGCTTTGTCATAAGCCATGGAACGGATACAATGGCCTATACGGCAGCGGCGCTGAGCTATATGATCCAAGGCTCTAAAAAACCTGTTATACTTACCGGCGCACAGAAGCCCATAAGCTTTGATTCAACTGATTCGAAGATAAATCTCCTCGATGCCTTCACCTGCGCCTGCTCGGAAGATATGTCTGGTGTTAACATCGTCTTTAACGGCCGTGTTATCCTCGGCACACGCGCGAGGAAAACAAGATCGAAGTCCTATGCAGCTTTCTCCAGCATTAATTACCCCTACATAGCAACACTTCAGGACGGGGTGCTCATGCAGTATATTAAGCCCGAAAGCAACGAAAAGCCGGAATTTTTCACCGAACTTGACACAAATGTTGGACTTATTAAAATGATCCCCGGCATAGATTTTGAGCTTTTGCAGTTTCTGACCGAGCGCAAGGACGCAGTGATAATCGAGTCATTCGGCGTCGGCGGCTTGCCGTCCTACGGCGACGATAAGTTTCTGGATATCGTCATAAACGCCATTGAAAAAGGAAAGATCATAATCATGACCACCCAAGTTCAGAACGAGGGATCTGACCTGGCGGTATACAATGTCGGGCACAGGCTCAAGGGATGGCGTAATGTGCTCGAAGCATACGATATGACGACGGAGTCCGCGTTGGCGAAAATAATGTGCATTCTCGGTCAGACGCGCGATTCCGACGAGATACGCCGTGCATTTTACGAGCCGGTGGCTCACGATATACTCTATCACTGCGGAGAGTAAAATGAACAATGTTATAATAATAGGCGGCGGGGCGTCAGGGATGGCGGCCGCAATAACAGCCTCTAATGATAAGAACAATAATGTAATACTGCTTGAACGGCAACAGCGCGTCGGCAAGAAGCTCCTCAGTACAGGAAACGGCCGCTGCAATCTCACCAATACCGGTGCTTTTCCCGAATACTATCACGGATCGCAGCCGGGGTTTGCGGATGCTGTTTTATCAAGCTTCACTCCAGAGGATACATTGCAATTTTTTGATGCACTCGGTCTTGCAGTGAACATCGAATACGGAGGCAGAGTTTATCCTAGGTCAAATTCAGCCAATAGTGTTGTCGATGTTTTGCGATTTGCGCTTATGCGAGATAACATAACGTTGAAAACATCGTGCTCAGCGCGAAAGATAGAAAAATGCGGAGAGGGATTTACCGTAATTACCGACGCAGGCAATATAAACGCTGATTTTGTCATAGTCTCTTGCGGCGGAGCGGCCGGAGCAAAGGTCGGCGGAGTTTATGATGGGTACGAACTGCTCAAGCCTTTGGGACATAAATGTACTCAACTTTTGCCGTCATTGGTGCAGATTATAACCGATCCGACATATCCGAGGGCACTTAAAGGCGTGAGAGTCATGGCGAAGCTTCGCCTTGAAAATGGTGGGCAAATAATAGCGAAAAGCAGCGGTGAGCTTCAATTTACAGAAACGGGACTTTCCGGTCCTGCGGCATTTGACATATCACGGGCGTGTGCATCTGAACGGAATGGCGTAATTCATATAGATTTGTCCGGTGATGCCGATGTTGAATCCAAATTGCGTTCAAGAATATGTGCCAACCCTGCGCTTCTTGCCGAAGATGCACTGACCGGTGTTTTGCATAACAGACTCGGAAAAATGGTTGTCAAATACGCCGGAGTTTCGGGTTCAATGCCGCTTGCTGACCTCAAAGACAGAGATGTTGCGGCGATTGCCAATGCCTGTCGGGATTTTGCGGTTGAATTACGTGGAGTGGAAGACTTTAACCACGCCCAAGTTACGGCCGGCGGAATAAAAACAACCGGTGTAAACCCGCAGACGCTTGAGAGCTGGTTTGTGCCTCATCTGTTTATAACCGGTGAGCTTTTGGATGTCGATGGGGATTGTGGGGGTTTTAATCTGCAATGGGCATGGGCAAGCGGTGTAACGGCAGGGAGACTCGGTAAATGATACTAATAAGAAATTTGCGTCTTGATATAGGACAGAGCGAAGATAAGCTGAAGGAGAAGGCTGCTCGCCAGCTGCGTATTCCGTCAAGGGCAATAAAAAATTTTAAGATAACAAAACGATCGCTCGATGCCAGAAAAAAGAACGACATTCACTGGCTGTATTCTGTGGCGATAACAGCCGGCAATGAGAATAAGATACTCTCGAATAATAAGAGCAAAAATATAGCAATATATGATGAGCCCGAATATTCGGTGCCTATGTGCCACAGTGATATGCGTCCTGTTGTAGTGGGTTTCGGACCTGCGGGAATGTTTGCCGCACTTGTGTTAAGTATGGCAGGATTAAGCCCCATAGTTATCGAGCGAGGCTGCGATGCTCTGACTCGAAAAAAGAAAGTGGATGAGTTCCGAAGCGGAGGAGAACTCGACCCGGAGTGCAATGTGCAGTTTGGTGAAGGAGGAGCGGGAACATTCTCGGACGGTAAGCTGGGGACCGGAATACGGGACAGGCGCATACGGTGGATACTGCAGACATTCCATGATCAAGGTGCGCCGAAGAGCATATTATATGATGCAAAGCCCCATATCGGCACTGATATACTCATAAATGTTGTTCAAAATATTCGGAGAACTGTTATTAATAACGGCGGTGAGGTGCGTTTCAACTCAAAACTGACAGGCTTAGTTGTCGAAAATAATGAAATTTGTGCCGTAAAGGTGAGAAATCAAAGCGGGGAAGAATACGAACTTGGGTGTTCTAAACTCGTCCTTGCTATAGGCCACTCGGCAAGAGATACCTTCGAAATGCTCGAGCGCTCCGAAATTCCCATGGAGCCAAAGCCTTTTTCCATGGGAGTCAGAATAGAGCATAAGCAGACGGATATTAATATTGCCCAATACGGAGCTGAAATTGATTCACTGCCGGCAACCGACTATTCATTGAATGTCCATCTTCCTGACGGCACCAGCGCATATACATTCTGTATGTGTCCCGGTGGGGAAGTTATAGCCGCGGCATCCGAAAGGGGAGGAATTTGCACAAACGGCATGAGCAATTCCGCTCGCGACAGCGAAAATGCAAACAGCGCACTGCTTGTTACATTGCATCCGGACGATTTTCCTTATGACGGTGTCCTCGGGGGCATGTACTGGCAGAGAGATATAGAACGAAAGGCTTTTGACCTTTCCGGCAGTTACAGAGCGCCTGCGCAGACTGTCGGAGATTTTATGGCTCATAAAAAAAGCACATGTTCAGGTAGCGTTTTCCCAAGCTACAGACCGGGCGTATACTGGTGTGAACTGCATGACATACTGCCCGAAAGAATAACTAAGGTTATTGAAAATGCATTACCGGAACTGGGGAAAAAGCTTCATGGTTTCGATGCTCCCGAAGCTGTTATGACAGCGCCTGAAACGCGCTCATCATCACCGGTTCGCATATTAAGAGACGAGAACAGACAATCACGCATCCGAGGACTTTACCCATGCGGAGAAGGTGCAGGTTATGCC
>CAVAPG010000118.1:0-4612 GCA_963590435.1 bacterium | reverse complement strand
ATTTATGCCCAGCAAGAGTCGGATGCACTTTGAACGAAGAGTACTGACAGAAGTATGTGTCATCATAGCTCATATCATAGGTTTCAGTACCTACGATATCGGCATAATAGAGATTATCGTATTTGGTTGTCTGCAGCTTAAGATAATTGTTGACTGCCTTAACCAGCGGGCTTGCAATTGCGCTCATGTCAAGCTTGCTGTCCGATGAAAGTTTGAAGTGCGAAAACGGGTTGAACACGCCCACGGCAACAACAGTGATATCGGGATTGAGCTCATAGACATTTTCCAGAATTGCACTGTAGTTTTCGACATACTGCTTATAGGATCTCGTGAATGTTTCGGTCAGACTTGCGGCGAGCTCTGTCAGTTTTCCCATTGTCTCATAGTACTCAATAAGCTTCCCGAAGGCTACGCCGATGTTGCCGCCCTTGTTAAGATAATCCTTGATGTTTTTGAGCGTCTCATTCTCTGAATCGCTTGTCAGTACGCTCATGCATCCGAGGGCGATTGAGAACACATCGTTTGAGCCGACATTTATGCTCAGAACATCAGCTTCCTTGATAGCCTCTTTATAGTTCATCTGCTCATCAATGGCATCAAGATCGCTGAGCGTAAATGTGCCGTCACCATTGGTGTCAAAGACAGCTTTGTCCCAATATTGATCCTCGTCATATTCGTTATATACACCATCGAGGAAATATCTGAACTCAACGGCGCGAAGTCCGCTGCGTGCGTACTGCATGAGGTTTGCATCCAGTGCTTCGGCAACTATGCTGTGGTACGCTGTCGGTACTGCCGCAAAATCATAGCCGAAATAAAGGTAATCGGGATTGTAAACCGTGGTGTAATCGTCTGTGTTCTGGTCAAAATAAGCTTCGCTGCCGTCCTTTGTCAGTCCGCAGCCGGCGGCGATGCTGTCGCCGACGCACATATAATTCTTATACGGCTCGTAGCTTTTGTCGGCAAATGCAGTTGCACAAAGTGCGAATATCATAGCCAGAACAAGCGCAAGGCTGAGAATTCGTCTTGTATGTTTCATTTATCTATCCTCCGTGAAGCTGCTTCAAACAGCTTCCGTCTCCTCTTTGTTTTCGTTATTATAGTCGTCTGCAAGCTTGAGATAATCGATCTTGCCCATACCCGTGTGCGGCATGGAGTCTACGAAAATTATATCGTAGGGCTTGGCAGAACCTTCAAGCTCCTGGCGGCACATTTCGTAGAGCTCATTTTTAATAGCAGTGCGCTTTTCAAGAGATGTCTCCTTGGTTTCGATAACCGCGAGGGTGAGCTGACCTTGAGCATGCTGAGTGTCATTTACGCCGACAACCGCGCAGCTTGATACGCCGGAGTGGCGGCCGAGTACGCTTTCGATGTGGGTCGGGAATATTTTATGACCGTTGAAAAGCGTAATCATGCGTTTGATTCTGCCCTTGATATACACAAAGCCGTCGGAATCCATATGACCGATATCGCCACTGTGTACCCAGACCGTTCCGTCATCGTGGCGGCGCATAACCTTGTCGGTTTCAGCCTTGTTATTAAGATATCCGAGCATAATCGAAGGACCGCTGATGCAGATCTCGCCCTCTTCGCCGTAGTCAAGCTCTTTCTGTGTTCCGGGCTCGAAGATTGCAATGTTGGTTGTCAGAAGCGGATAGCCGACCGACAGGCTCTTCAAGTTGCCGTTGCAGCAACAGGACGCAGCCGAAGATACCTCGCTCATTCCGTAACCCTGGGAGAGAGGGAAGCGGCAGCCGCGGCTTTCGAGGAATTTGTTGAGCTTCGCCTCAAGGCCTGCGTTCATCGTGTCGCCGCCGGAACCGGCAGTGCGGAAGAAGCTGAGGTTGAAGCCCTTGGCCATTTCCTTGCTGTTCATGAGCTTTTCATAGTGTGCCGGAACAAGCAGGGTGTGCTCCGGGCGATATTTTTTCACATAGTAACCGACTTTATCGGCGTCAAACTTGGGGATAACAACGACCTCGAGGCCGAGCGAAAGTGGCATGTGAAGGCTCGATACTATGCCGTAGGATGAGAACATCGGGATGATGTTCAGGAAGCGCTGACCGCGGTCATATGATACGCCGCAGTGCTTGAAGTCAAATGCAATGGCGTTGAAGCCGTCGTTCGAGAGCATAACGCCCTTAGGTGCGCCGGTTGTACCGCCTGTGAGCGTGACTGCCGCCAGGTCATTTTCGCCGTACTCGACGGTTTCGGTCTTGATTCCCTCACCGGTTGCCGAAAACTGCGTCCATGTCAGGACTTTGTCGCTTGTCGCGATTTTGGGAGCCGGCATTTTGAACTGCTTGAGAAAACGGATAGATGAGGGCAGGGAAGTGTCGGCAGAGATTACGACAATCTTCTCAACGCCGGATTCAAAAATAGCATCCTTGAGTGCTTCATAGAAAAGATCGATAACGATAAATATTTTCGCTCCGCTCTCTTTAATGAAGTCCATAACACCCGAAGCACTTGTTCTCGGATCGATAACCAGCGGTGCCGCACCGATTTTGTTAAGACCGTAGAGTGCGTATACCATTTCGGGAATTGTCACCGTAGCGGCGGCGACAATATCGCCCTTGCCTATGCCGGCTGCCTTGAATGCGCCTGCGCATCTGTCTGCCTCGTCAAGCAGCGTGCCGTAGCTTATCTTCCTGCCGAAATAGTTGAGTGCGGTGTCACTGCGTCTGTTTTCATTATTTCCGCGCAGATGACGGTAGATCGTGTTCTTCGGCATGGGCGCTTCCCTCGCCTCTTCCGAAAAGAACTTAAGCCATGGCTTCTCTATAGAAGGTCTCACCAGTTTACACATTGTTCTTCCTCCTTACATTGTGCTAAACTTTTTCCTTGGTTTTGTCTAATCATAAACTTATTCTCGCTTTTTGTCAATGTGCAACTTATACTTTTCTAATATTTTCGTTCACTTTTGTACTTTTACACAATAATTATCGTTAATCCTTTAGCAGTTTGTACAATTTTTCGATTTTTGTGCAAGCATATACTATTTCCCACCAATAATATATTTTTGAACATTTTTCGAATTTTCTCTTGCAATTTTTTAACTAATAGATTATGATTATACTAATAATATAAAGTTAGACAAATCTTAAGCAACAGTTAAACTTAGTTTAAAATTTTCAGGGGTGGAAATTATTTATGAGTACAAATAACAGAATGGTCGAGAAGTCCAAGTCTGCGATTAAAAACGCTCTGCTGGAGATAATGTATGAAAAAGATTTCAAGCAGATTACGGTAAATGAGCTTCTTAAGCGCGCCAATGTCAGCAGGGGAACTTTCTATGCGCACTTCTCGAATCTTGAGGATGTCCGTCAGCAACTTATTAATGATCTGTTTGACCACGCCGATTTCCTGTGCGGGGACTACACCGCAAGCGAGATGGAGGCAGACCCGTATCCGGTCATGCTTATGGCAGCGGAAATGATGGTTGCCAGCCGCGACCCTGCCAAGAGACTTTTCAAGTTTGTCAATGTCTACGATCTCGGCATAAATCTGAAAACATGGCTTACCAAATACATTCTTTCGGATGAAGCACTGGTCGAGCGTTGGGGCGGCGTTGATATTGCAACCGTATACGCGCGCTTCATCTCCGGCGGCGTTATGCACGCATATAATATGTGGATACTCGAAGACTTCAAAGTTCCGGCAGAAACATTTGCACGTACGCTGTGCAACATACTCATGAACGGTCTTAAATTATTGGCACCGAAGCCGGAGACGGAGCAGGAACAGTAATATAAAAAGCAAAAATATTAAAGGCACAGCAGGGGGCTGTGCCTTTGGAATAATGTCAGGAGAATGTGAAATTATGAAAAAAATCGCCGTTATAACCGGAGCTTCCTCCGGCATGGGCAGAGAGTTTGTGTATGCAATCGATAAGGATATGGAGCTTGACGAGCTGTGGGTTATTGCACGCCGTGAGGATAGGCTTTTGGAGCTTCAGTCCCATGTCAGAGCTAAAATTCGACCTGTTGTTCTGGATCTGCTCGACCGCGGCAGCCTTTCTGAATTCAAAGCATTGCTCGAAGCGGAACCCCCGGAGGTCAGAGTCCTGGTAAACGCCGCAGGCTTTGGCCTTTTCGGAACATACACAGAGATGGACATGGAAAAGCAGCTTGAAATAATCGACCTCAACGACCGTGCGCTGACGGGTATGACATACATAACGCTCCCGTATATGCCGGACGGCGCACAGATATATAACATGGGATCAATGTCGTCATTCCAGCCCGTTCCGTACATAAATGTCTACGGTGCATCGAAAGCGTATGTCCTCAGCTTCTCCAAGGCTCTGCGCGTTGAGCTGTGCAGCCGCAATATCCGTGTTATGGCAGTCTGCCCCGGCTGGATACAGACGGAATTTTTCAGCCACGCCATACATGATGATACCGTCAGCTATTTTAACCGTTACTACGGCCCGAAAGAGGTCATTGAGAAAGCTGTTAAAGATATGCACCGCAATAAGCCCGTTTCGATACTCGGTCTGCCGGAAAGACTGCAGGTCCTCGGCGTAAAGCTTCTGCCGACCCGGTTCGTTCTGAAAACCTGGTGCAAACAGCAGAAAAAGCCTTTCAAATACTAATATTGAAAAATACAC
>CAVAPG010000117.1:0-4653 GCA_963590435.1 bacterium | reverse complement strand
GCCTTTGGTTGGCTCTTGCATTTTCGGCCAATCAGGTGGTCCGACTGCTGTTATCAATGCCAGTGCATACGGTGTAATAAGGACGGCCCTTGACAGTGAAAACATAACCGGTGTTTATGGTGCAGCATATGGTATCCAAGGCGTAATTAAAGATGAACTTTATGACATGGGTGAAGAAGAGGATTATGAACTTAAACTTCTCCTTAATACGCCATCATCTGAGCTTGGATCTTGCAGATATAAAATAGCCGATCCTGAAGATGATGACAGTGACTATAAAAAAATACTTGAGACATTCAAAAAATACAATGTTCGATATTTTTTCTATAACGGTGGAAATGATTCCATGGATACCTGCAATAAAATCAGCAGATATATGGAGAAAGTGGGATATGAATGCCGTGTAATTGGTGTTCCGAAAACAATAGACAATGATCTGTTCGGGACGGATCACTGCCCCGGTTACGGCAGTGCTGCTAAGTTTATTGCTACATCATGCATGGAAATCGGCAAAGACACCGATGTTTATAATACCGATATGGTTACGGTCGTAGAAATAATGGGACGCCATGCCGGCTGGCTCACTGCGTCTGCTGCATTAGCAACCGAATATGGCAATGGCTGTGGACCGGATCTTATTTATCTTCCGGAGCGCGATTTTGATCTTGATCAATTCACGGAAGATGTTGAAAAAATAATGAAGCAAAAACGCAATGTCCTTGTCGCAGTGTCTGAAGGGCTACACTATGCCGACGGTTCATTTGTTTCAGAGGCAAAGACTTCCGGAACAGACGGTTTCGGTCACGCGCAGCTCGGTGGTCTTGCCGTTAAATTGGCAAATTATTTGAAGGAAAGATTAAACCTAAAAAAAGTACGAGGTATAGAGCTTAGTCTGCTTCAGCGAAGCGCGGCACACATAGCATCGGCAATTGATGTTGAAGAGGCGGAGTTAGTCGGCAAGTTTGCCGTTAAATCTGCACTTGCCGGAGCTACAGGTCAGATGGTAGCTCTTGAGCGGGAAGATAATTCGGGTCTGTATTCATGCAAACCTGTGCTTCTCTCCCTCAGCAGCGTTGCAAACTATGAGAAAAAAGTTCCGCTCAATTGGATAACGGAAGATGGCAACTATGTCACAAACGAGTTTATTAATTATGTCCTTCCTCTTATCCAAGGTGAGCCCAAGATACCGCGCAGTAATTCTCTTCCGCGTTATGCGCGTTTGAAAAAAGTCAGAGCAAAATCACCTGTTAAAACTGAGGAATAAACTCAAAAAACGTTTTTTTGCCGCGAATTCAGCATGTTTACTGAATTCGCGGCCTTTTTCATTCTAAAAAGCCAAGATTTTTGTGCATATTGGCGTTAAGATTCTGTTAATTTTAGCTTATGGCTATGGTAAAATGATATCATATGTGCTAACATAAATTCATTATTTTTAGGAGGAATAGAAATGCAGCAAAAAAAGAAAATCAATTTAGCCGGTTGGATAATCATTGCAATGTTCGCCGGCATTCTAGTAGGCTTTATTTTCCTGCTTGCAGCACCTGAAAGCACCTTTACAACAGACTACATGAAGCCTTTCGGAACGATATACATAAACCTGCTCAAGTTTATGGTTGTTCCCGTTGTCCTGTTCTCAATATGTGACGGTGTTGTTTCGCTCAATGACCTTAAGCGCGTCGGCAGCATCGGTGCAAGGACATTTATTTACTACATGTGTACAACAGCAATAGCAGTTGTTATCGGCCTTGTCGTCGTCAATCTCTTCAAGGGATACTTCCCTGTCCTTGACTCCAGCGTAACTGACTCACTTGAGTACACGGCAAATGAAACACCCAAGGTCATGGATGTTATAGTCGGCATCTTCCCCGATAACCTGTTTAAGCCAATGGTAGAGATGGATATGCTGCCGGTCATCTGCATATCGATATTCTTCGGTGCCGGCATACTCGCAGCCGGCGAAAAAGGCAAGAAGATTGCTGACATCGTCAACTGCATGAACGAAGTCACCATGAAGATCCTCATGATGATCATCAAACTCACTCCGATTGGCGTATTCTGCCTCATGGCTGATGTTGTTGCTGTAAACGGCGCAAAAGTCGTAGGTTCTCTTGCTCTTGTAATCGGTGTGGCTTACATTGGATATTTCCTGCATGTTCTTATCGTTTACGGATGCAGTATCAAGTTCCTGTCTCATATGAGCCCAATAGCATTCTTTAAGGGCCTGTTTCCTGCAATGCTCACAGCATTCACCACCACATCGTCCAATGCCACACTTCCTGTCAACATTGAATGCTGCAACAAGATGGGTGCAGAGCCCGAGATCAGCTCCTTCGTGCTGCCTTTGGGCGCGACAATCAACATGGATGGCACCGCTATCTACCAGGCAGTCTGTGCAGTGTTTATCGCATGCTGCTATGGCGTTGACCTCACTCTCGGCCAGATGGCAATGATAGTCCTCACTGCAACCCTTGCATCTGTAGGTACTGCAGGCATATCCGGTGCAGGCATGATAATGCTTTCTATGGTTCTTCTGTCCGTTGGTCTGCCTGTTGAAGGCATCGCTATCGTTGCCGGTGTCGACAAGCTCTTCGATATGGGCCGTACAACGCTTAACATTACCGGTGACGCAACCTGCGCAATGTGTATATCCAGGATTGAGCATAAACGCATGGCTGCAAAGAAAGATTAATCTCTCTTCACTAAAATTCAAGCTCTAAAACAGTAAAATGAAAATGTGTAATCTCGATTTGAGATTACACATTTTTACATATGTAAGTTGATCATTAAATGGCGGATAACCATGATAGGTACAGTCTTTCAATCACTCAACAAGCACAACAGCATGTGCGGCAATGCCAAGACCTTCTCCTGTAAACCCAAGATGCTCCTCTGTCGTAGCTTTTACACTGACAGCATTTATGCCAATTTCCATCGCGGATGAGAGTTTCTCACGCATTTCTTCAATATACGGTTTCAGCTTTGGACTCTGCGCAATTACAGTGCAATCGGCATTAATTATTGAATAACCTTTTTCACGCAAAATACTAACGACAGTCTTCAGAAGCTCGATGCTGTCAGCTCCGAGAAACTTATCATCATTATCAGGAAATAGGCCGCCGATATCGCCGAGAGCAACCGCACCGAGAAGTGCATCCATAAGCGCGTGCGTCAGAACATCGGCATCAGAATGTCCAAGAAGCCCTTTTGAGTGGGGAATTTCAACCCCACCGAGTATAAGTTTTCGTCCTTCAACAAGCTTGTGGACATCATATCCGTGACCGATACGCATTATCTGCCCTTCCTTTCGGCAAGAATTCCTTCAGCTATATACAGATCCCTTGCGGTTGTAAGCTTAATATTGTCAGGATCTCCGGCAACTATTGTTACCTTATATCCCATCGACTCAACAGCCGAACAATCATCAGTTGTTCTAATTCCCTTCTGTTGTGCACGAGTAAGAGCAGTTTTAATCATTTCGGTCATGAAGACCTGCGGAGTTTGCATCAGAGCAACAAGGTCTCTTGACGGTGTTTCAACTACAGCGCCTTTAGAATTAAGAATTCTGACAGTATCCGTAGAGCTTACAGCCGGCGCAGAAGCACTGTGCTGGTAGGCAGAGTGAACAACACGTTCTATAAGACTGTTTGTCAAGAAAGGGCGTGCTCCATCATGAATGGCAATATATTTTGCTTTTTCCGAAGCTTTATTAACTCCTATCAGGGATGATTCGGCGCGAGTTCTCCCGCCGCGCAGCACTTTGCTTATTTTGCTTATATTATAACGGCTGCATATATCAGCAATTTCCTGGAGACTCTCGTATTTTGTTACAACTATTATTTCATTAATGCATTCTGAATTTTGTAAGGCAATAAGCGTGTGAGCAATAACAGGCTGCCCTCCTAACGGCATGAGGATTTTATCTTTGCCCATACGCTGCGAATTTCCAGCAGCCAGGACAACGGCAGTGCAAAAATTTTCATCATTATCCTTAGATTTAAAAACTTTACTTATGAATGACACAGCTTGTTATCTCCCTTCCAATGCCGAACATAATCTTTTTTCAACATCTTCATAGCTGCTGTCGGTAGCAATCACGAGCTCTGAAATGAGGATTTGCTTTGCAGAGTGCAACATTTTTCGTTCTCCCGTAGAAAGCCCTCTCTCATTCTCGCGGCACATCAAGCCTTTGACAACAGATGCAACATCAAGAACATTGCCGCTCTTTATTTTTTCTACATTTTCACGGTATCTTTTATTCCAATTTTGAGTTTGCGAAAACTCAAGTGAACTAAATACGCTGAAAACATTCTCGGCTTCATCATAAGATATTATATTTCTTACTCCAATATCTTCACATCCATCAACCGGAACCATCAGAAGCATATCTCCAACCGGAAGCTTAAGGACATAGTAGTCCCGCATTGAGCCGTTAATTTTTTTCGTCACTATACCATCAACAATTCCTGCGCCATGCATAGGATGAACTATATAATCGCCAATCTTAAACAAGACTACTCCTCCTTAGACTAATTTAATATAATTATACACAAAATGTATAGTCTTTGCAAGGAATTTAACTAGTTTATGGGGAGTATAATCTATCCTTGTATAAAATGTGAATATAAATTTCAAGTATATCGCAGAGATATGCTG
>CAVAPG010000116.1:0-4653 GCA_963590435.1 bacterium | reverse complement strand
TGCGATCAGTGGGAAGGACGACTTTGGCAGAAAGACGCATGTGCGTGGAGCGATGGATACACAAATGTTTTCCTTAATGGTATGGATGTTTGTACATATAAGACGCAAGATGGTGGATATGATGGCCTGTGCTATCATAATCCAACCAATGGAAATAAAATTTTCGCGTCCTGATTAATCCTAAAACCTAAAGCAAATGCCCTGCCCGTTTGGGCAGGGCATTTTTCAAAGGAGCAAACATATGAATTATAAGAAAAAATTCGCCGCGCTGCTACTTGTCGTGCTCACGCTCTCCTGCGCCGCCTGCTCAACCGGTGAGACCGACCCGAAAGAAACCGACAGCGCCGCCTCGTCCGAGATTGAAAACCTCGATATCGGCAGCGGCCTTGAAATTACTTCCGTCGGCTCATACGCGGGCCTCTATGTCGAGGACGGCTCGGACGAAACCGTCTCCGACGTCTTTTACATCCGCGTGAAAAATATCGGCGAGAGCGATCTGCAGTATGCCCACATCTCGCTCACCCGCGGCGATGAAAGCTATGAGTTTGATATCAGCACCCTTCCCGTCGGCGAGACCCTGCAGGCTCTGGAGCTCACGCGCCGGGCCATGCCCGAAAATACCGCAGAGCTGACTGCCTCCGTCACGCTCTATGCCGCCTTTGACGAGCCCCTCTCCATGCATGAGGATATCTTCGAGGTCACAACGAGCGACAATACCGTCAATATAAAAAATAACTCCGACAGCACTTTCTCGCAGGTCTATGTCTATTATAAAAATTCAAGCGGCAATACGCTCATCGGCGGCATAACCTATCGCGCCGGCGTGCAGAATCTCGCCCCCGGTCAGACGCTCAGCTGCTACACAAGCCATTATTCCGAAGGCTCAAGCCGCCTGCTTTTCGTCACATATGCAAGCTGAGCTTTACTGCTTCGGCGGCATGAACTATGCCATCGAATGCGAGCAGCGGATAGAACCGTCTGCCATGTGCGAGCCGTTCAGAGCACCGGCCGGAGAGCCCGACCATGTAATCCGCCTGAGCTTCAGCCCCGCGCTTCCACGCACACCGGACGATGCGTATATTTACGGCACGATGCATCGCTGGTATTCGGACGGTGCGCGCCACAGCCTCGTGTGCTGCAGCGCGGACGAGAAAAATCCGCAGTTTACCTATGCCGTTACCAAGGGCGACAGAACAGAGCTTATCTTTTCAGAAAGCTATCGCGCAAGCGCGTCTGTTCGCGCCGTGTTTGAGTCGGTGTGCCTTTTCGATTTGCTTGCCGATGCCGGGATGCTCATTCTCCACAGCTCATTCGTCCTGACGCACGGCGGAAACGCAATTTTATTCTCCGGCCCGAGCGGCATCGGAAAAAGTACTCAGGCCGCGCTTTGGGAAAAATATGCCGCCGCCGAGGTCATCAATGGCGACAGGACGCTTGTCCGCCTCGATAATCTGACCGCAAACGGTGTTTTCTATTCTGGAACGTCCGGAATATGCAAAAATATAAGCGCACCGCTCAAGGCCGTGATTCTTCTCGGACGCGGCGAAAAAAACGATGCTTACACCGCCCGACCGCGCGAGGCTTTCGCACGGATATTAAGCCAGTGCGCTTACTATCAGTGGGACGCGGTCTCAGCCGTGAGAATGACCGATTATGCGGCCCGCCTCGCGTCCGCAGTGCCGATACTGAATTTCGATTGCACCGCGGATGAATCGGCAGTAAGAGCACTTCAGAATAAATTGGAGGGAATTATATGAAGCATACAGAGACAGAGCCGCGGCTTTCGTCGTATCTGCACTCCCGCGCCTGCCGGAACGGTACGCCCCTTGCCGGAAACTTCGAGCTTACGCCGCGCTGCAACTTCAATTGCAGGATGTGCTATGTACATCTGACCGCCGAGGAGCAGAAAAGCCGCGGAGAAGAGCTCACGGCCGATGAATGGCTTGCAATTGCCGAGCAGGCACGCAGTCAGGGTATGCTCTTCCTTCTGATTACGGGCGGCGAGCCGCTCATTCGCACGGATTTCCGATATATACTCAGCGAGCTTAAAAAAATGGGGATAATGATCTCCATAAACAGCAATGCTTCGCTCATTGACGACGACTGGCTCGAGTTTTTCCGCCACGAGCCGCCTTCTCGCTTTAATATAACTCTCTACGGCAGCAGCAATGCGGCATATGAGCGGCTGTGCGGCCGCCCGATGTTCGACCGCGTTGTCGGCAATATAAAATCGCTGAAGGCCCTCGGCATAGATGTCAAGCTCAACGCGTCCATGACGCCGTATAACATCGATGATATGGAAGGCATATATGCAATTGCCGAGGAGCTCGGAACTCCGATACAGATGGCGTCGTATATGTTCCCGCCGGTCAGACGCGATGAGATGCTGGCAGGCAGTAATGATCGCTTCAGCTTCTGCGAGGCCGCCGAGTGCAGTCTGCGTTGGGACAAGCTTCGCTTCAGCAATGAGGAATTCGCGGCGCGTGCAAAGGCTATGAAGGACGGCATTGCCGTCGATGAAAGCGATGTCTGCGAGGGAACACCGGGTGAAAAAATGGCATGCCGCGCAGGGCGCAGTTCGTTCTGGATTAACTGGCGCGGGGTAATGACGCCATGCGGTATGATGGTGCGCCCCGAGTTTTTCGTTCCGGAGATTGGCTTTTCCGAGGCATGGGAAAAAACAAAAGCGGCAACGGCGCTGATTCGTCTTCCGCAGGAGTGCGTGAATTGCCGCTATAAACACATATGCCACGCCTGCGCGGCAATGTGTGCGGCGGAGACCGGCGCGTTTGATAAACGCCCCGAATATGTTTGCCGTATGTCCGAAAAAACGGCTGAGCTGACATTTGCAGAGTATGAAAGGTTGACGAAAAATGAAAACTAAACTCCAGCTTGTAAAAAGAGAAATTGCCGGCGATGTGATTCTTGTTCCGGTCGGCGAAGCGACAACGCAGATCAAGGGATTGCTGACACTGAATGCCACGGGTTCGGCAATTTGGGATATCCTGCCGCAGGCAGACAGCGAGGAGGACATAGTCGACAGACTCTTTGAAGAGTTTGACGCCGACAGGGAAACGCTCGAGCGCGATGTACGCGAGTTTCTCGATAAGCTGCGCGATCTGAATATCATCTGACAAGCCCCAAGAAAAGATAAGATATGAAAAAACGACCATGAAATCGGCAAACTGCCTGACATGGTCGTTTTCTGATATGCAATTTTTGGGTTATAGATGCAGATTTGGCTTGTGCAGAGTCTGCACTGCATTTTCCGTCAGGCCATGCCTCCGGCGAAACGATTGAACATAACCGCAACCTGAGCGCGTGTTGCATTTTCCTTTGGGCTTAAGGTCGTCGAACTTGTGCCCTTTACTATCCCGACTCCGATTGCCCAGCACATACTCTCTCTTGCGTAGGGCTCAACCTGCTGGGCGTCAGAATAGCCGCCGATCTCCGAATACGTCTCGGTGTCATAGCCCTTGTAATTTGAGTATCTATGCAGGAATGTCACGAGCTGTTCGCGCGTGAGATAACCGTTGGGGTCAAATGTCCCGTCCGAATTACCGTTTGAAATAGTATAGTGGGAGCCCCACAGCAGAGCATTGTAGTAATACTTATCCGAGCTAACATCCGAAAACTTGTTTTCGTACCCAGTCACATCCGGACAGCCTTCCAGGCGATACAGAACCATTATAAGCATGGCTCGCGTCATCGTATCATCAACGCCGAAGTATGTGCTTGACATGCCCTGAAAAAGTCCGGCGGACACTACGTTGTCGATATCATTGTGCGCCCAGTGCCCTGCCGGAAGGTCAGTGAAGTTCTTTGACGGGCAATTATTGCCGCGCGAGCATCCATCTTTATAGACAGCCACTGCGGTGACCTCGGCAGACGGCATGGTTATATAATAATATCCGTCGCTGCCCTTTGACGCAGTTGCTCCGGTGACGGTCCAGTGGTCGAAAGCCTTGCCGGAGATTGTGCTCGGTATGAGCTTAACTTTCGTGCCGGCCGCGTAGTATCCGCTGATATCGCCGCCGGAAACGCTGAGCTTATATGCCGCAGGGTCGCTTCCGGAGGACCATACTGCTGTGATGGTTCTGGATTTGTCCGCAACGGTGTCTACGGTGATAGTGCTTCCTGTGCTGCTGTCCTGCCAAGAATGCTTGTATCCGCTCATGGTAACGTTCGGCAATACGCTGTAGGGCTCATCTTTAAAGCATGCAACAACACGGTTTCCGGAAAGTGAGCCGCCGTTGGCGTTTATGGTCAGAGAGACAAAATCGGTCAGATTGCTGCTGTAGTTTTCGTAGAGGAAAATTTCCGCTTCATTCAAACGGCGCTTCACAAGTCCGGGAAGAATTTCACCGCCGGCGGAGCACAGTACGGCAAAGGCATCGGCAATTTCAAGATCTGAAATTCTGTTTCCGTAGTCGTCCTTAAAGCCTGCTTGAATATACCGTGCCAGACGCCAGCTTGTGTGGGCTTCAACCCAGCTCGTGCCGAAGTTATAGGCAAGGCTGACGAGCGCGTCAAACTGCCCCTGAGTTACGTCTAGACCGTATTTTTCAACAGTGCGGTTTGCTCCGGCTTCAAAAGCTTTTATATCCTGTTCAAACAGCTCATCTGCCTGCTCGGCCGTGATCTCCATTCCTT
>CAVAPG010000115.1:0-4696 GCA_963590435.1 bacterium | reverse complement strand
TGTCAATCAGATGGTAGCAGACGGCAAGGCTCAGCTTCAGCAGTATGAAGACGGCGTTGCAGCCCTTGAAGAGGCTGAAAAAACTATAGCTGCAGGCGAAGAAAAGCTTGCTGCCGCCGCAATGGAAATCGAAGCAGGCGAAGAAAAGCTTGCCGACGCTGAAAAGCAGCTTGCCCAGGGCGAGATTGATCTTGCCGCCGGCGGTCAGGAGCTTGCTGATGGCAAGGAAAAGCTTGCCGAGTTTGAAAACGGCGCGGCACAGATAGCCGCAGGTCTTGAAACGCTCCTTGCCGAGGAGGAAAATGTCACAGGAACATATTATTTTGACGAGGGTTCTTCCGATGAGGTTGCCTGCCCGAGCATCAAGGCAATCTTGCAGGAACGCTACGGTGAGGATTGGACATATTGGATGACCGATGACAATGGCGAGATAGTCGTCAAAAACGGCTGCCAGTACTTAGACTTTGATGCCTGCGAGCAGGCCGCCATTGCCGCACAGGATTATATTAACGCATATCAGGGTGATCCCGACATAAGCGGAGATACGATAGAGCGCATATTCTACTGCATAGGTCACTCCGACGGAAACATAACTTACACAAACCTCGGCCATGAGATAACCATGCCGTGCAATCAGTGCGAGACCGTTATACGCGAAGTAATTGCACGATATATAGTCTCGGTGCTTGAGCTTATCGCCTCGGTCCTCGCAATAGTATCCGGCGTACTTGGTATCGTATTCTTTGCGGCACGCCGCGGAGCAGCCGGCACGGTTTGCGGTTGGGTGACTGTCGGCTTCGGCCTTGCGGCTACTGTGTTCGGCTTCTGCACAAGCTTTACTTCTTATATATATCCTGTTGCCCTTTACTTGGGAGATGCGCGCACGGGTTATGAATTCTCAAACCACACTCAGTCTCCGGTGCTCATCGCTTTGACTGTACTTGCCGTTATATTCTCACTTCTTGCATCGGCTGTTAAAAAAGATGAGAAACAGAGAGTAGCAGCTGCTGCATCAACAGCCGAAGACAGCAGTGAATTTTCCGAATCGGTTAACGCCGAATCGGTGGATGACCAGATCATTGAGCCCACGAGAGATTCTTCTGAAGAAATGACAGTTAAAGAAGAATGACAGTTAAATAGCAAAACAGACCGTCTTGTGCGGTCTGTTTTTTATTATTATCACGAACTGTTGAGAATAGTTTGAGCGTAATTTGACGGTAAGGGCATAAACTGTAAGCCATAGGAGGTGCAAGATATGGAGCGCACTGTAAATGCCCAGATGAGAATACTCAACATTGTTGACCTGCTTTCAAATGAGTCATCGCAGGACGAACCGATGCGTTCGTCAAATATACTGCGCCGTCTTGAAAAACAGGGACTTTATACAACACGAGCAACACTGAAAAGAGATATTGAGCTCTTGCGCAAGTACGGTTTTGAAATTGAATGCATTGCATTGCCAAGCGGTGAGCACTATTATATAAAAAAGCACGAAAATGTATTACAAAAGCCGTCGGAAGGATCTGAAATGCCTGATAGTATTATTACACGGGCAGTTAGAAATCAGAGTAAGCTGTCTGTTACTGTCCATGATGCGGGAGAAATTTCCGTCAGCCCATATGCCATTTTGCGTGACGATCGTGACTATTATATTGCCTGCTTCAGCCCTGCACACCGCCGCATCTTACTGCTGCCGTTTTCAAAAATCAAAACAGCTCAGCCGATATCGGAATCCGTTGATCCGCCGCCGTCTGACTATAATTTGGCATATTACACCGCACATGGCTTTGAGATTTGTCTGAATGCAAGCGAAACGGTAACCCTCAAATTTGAACAGACTATGCTCGACAGTGTTCTGAACCGATTTGGGGACTCGGTACTCATAAGCAGCGATGCCACGGGATTTCTGCTTGCAGATGTCATCACCGAGATAAGCCCAGATCTTTTCACATGGCTTTTCCGTCTCGGTGGGCGTGTGCGTATCACCTCACCCGAGTATGTCTGCAATGAATATAAAAACTATCTGCGTTCACAGCTTACGGAATATTGAATATCAGCGGACTTGTTTATTAGCAAAAACGGCGTAACCTTGAAAGGCTACGCCGTTTTTCAGCATACCGAGGCATACTCGGTATATCTCGCATGCTATGCAATTTCCTGTTCCTTATCCTCATCTTCGGCAAGACTCAGGTAACGATCCTCACATACCACCATGGCATATGAAGCAGCAACTAAGACTATATTCACCCATGCCCCCTGCACACTCATAAGCGTCACAGCAAAATAAGCCACTGCAGCGCCGAAATGAAAAGCGAGAAGCGTGAAAACATAAAATTTAATCTTCCTGAAATGCAGTTTGTCTCCGTCTGTCAGATACTGTGCAAAAGCGAGGGACGCCTGCTTTGTATTGTTGGTTGAAAAGATGGTTGAACTTACAAAGCCCTTTGCACCTGAGAAGGTGCTCCATTGCACGCTCATAGCAAAAAATATCGGATAAAGTGCAAGGATAACATTGGCATCAGCCGGAATGAAGCACAAAGCGACACATGCCAGTGCGTCTATCAGCGGTGCGGCACGGCGCATATCTACGCCGAAAAAGTGCGGCAGCAGGACCGTCAGCATCGTGCCTGCAACATAAATAACAAGTGCTCCCACATGCAGCAAAACGGCAATCACATCGCCGCTCAGAGCCTTTATAGTCAGTTCAAGCAGGTTCATCGTCTGTGCACTGGCAAGTATTCCGCTTCGGCACATTATTGCATATCCGCCGAAAAATCCGCCTACCGAAGCAAACGACAGATGCCTGTAGAGATCGACGTTTTCATTGACAAACAATATCATCGCCCGGTTTCAATTGAGATTGTTCTAAACGAACAAAAGTAAGTATAGCACAACTGAATATTTAAGCAAGACTTTTTATTGCCACATAAATGAACTTATGGTAAACTATTTGAATAATTTATTGAGGTGATACTGTGTACGAACTCATTCAGGTTGCAAATAATACATATTATGTTAACTGCCCTGCCAAGATCGGTCTCTATCTTGATAAGAATAACGAGGTTTATCTCATAGACAGCGGAAATGACAAAGAAGCAGGTCGAAAAATACGGCAGATACTCGACAAAAGCGGATGGACTCTGCGCGCCATACTCGTCACACATTCTCACGCTGATCATATCGGCGGATGCAGATATCTGCAGAACCAGACCGGATGCAAGGTATACGCTCCCGGCTTAGAATGCGACTTTACGCGCCACACGATACTCGAGCCGAGTTATCTTTACGGAGGATTTCCTCCTAAGGCGTTGCAGCACAAGTTTCTTATGGCACAAAGTGCCGACGCGCAGGAACTTACGGAACAGGTTCTGCCAAACAGTTTTGAGATTATTCCCCTGCCGGGACACTTCTTTGATATGGTTGGTTTCCGCACGCCGGATAATGTTGTGTTTCCGGCTGACTGCTTTTCAAGCCGTGAGACACTTGAAAAATATCGTATAGCTTTTATCTGCGATGTTCGGGAGTATTTGGCCACACTTGAAAAAGTCATGCAGCTTGAGGCTTGCTGCTTTGTCCCGGCTCACGCAGAGGTGTGCTGTGATGTACGCGAGATTGCGCAGTATAACATCGATGCCGTGCATGAGATAATACAATGCATAATGTCAATATGTTCAGCACCGCAGAACTTTGAGGCAATTCTCAAGCGTCTGTTCGATGAATATTCGCTAAAATTGAGCATTGAACAATACGCTCTGGTCGGAAGCACCGTGCGCTCGTATCTCGCTTATCTTTTGGACGAGGGCAAATTGACCGTAATATGCAATGATAATATGCTGCTCTGGGAGGCTGTAAAATAAATTATGGATATTTCCGTTGTTCAATATTTAATCGTATGCCCGCTCGTTTTTCTCGCCGGATTTGTAGATGCGGTTGCCGGAGGCGGAGGACTTATATCTCTTCCGGCATATCTTATCGCCGGCTTCCCCGTACATTTTGCGATAGGCACAAATAAGATAAGCTCTGCCATGGGGACAGCGCTCACAACAGTGCGATATACGAAAAGCGGCTTCATTCCGTGGAAGCAGGCAATATTCTGCGTAGCGTTCGCACTCGCGGGATCTGCTTGCGGGGCAAATCTGGCACTGCTCATAGACGATTATGTTTTCAAGATAATAATGCTCGTCATATTGCCGTTGACTGCCGCATATGTAATGAAAGGAAAGGCACTCAGCAGCGAATTTGATCCGTATTCCAAGTCAAAAACAACAATACTCAGCTGTGTGATTGCATTCTTCATCGGCGCATATGATGGCTTCTACGGTCCAGGTACCGGCACTTTCCTAATCCTGCTGCTCACCGCCGTTGCGCACATGCCTGTAACCGAAGCAAACGGCGTAAGCAAGGCAATAAACCTCGCAACGAATGTCTCGGCGCTCGCTGTGTTCATCATAAACGGCAAGGTCATTTTCGCAGTCGGCCTGGTAGCCGGGCTGTTCTCAATAGCCGGCAACTGGCTCGGGTCGAGCTTCTTTAAAAAAGGCGGCAGCAAGGCTGTCAAGCCTATCATGATAACCGTCCTCGTTATTTTCTTCGTGAAGGTCTTGTATGAGGTAATCGGAGCTTAGTTTAGATACAGAAAAATGGTTCTAAACTAAATGTTGGGGTAACCGTCCGAAAAGGATAGGCTGCGCCCAAC
>CAVAPG010000114.1:0-4713 GCA_963590435.1 bacterium | reverse complement strand
ATCGAGGATATCGTCTGCCATCTTCTGGTCATACTTGTACGCTGTGTACTTGAGTGCGGAAGTGATGCCAATGTACTCCGGAGATTCGTTCGTGATCTTGTCCTTGCCGATAAGGACAGTGGCACGATCGGTAATTTCCTTGCCGAGCTTGGCAATCTTTTGATCTTTTGTCATGAGTTTCAGGCCTCCTGATAAGATTATAAGATTTTGGTGTGCTTGTGAATTAAATGGCGATGCTTGTTTGTATATTACTTTTTTTGTTGAAAATAGTCAATAATCGCTCTGTTATTTTGACATTTCTCACAAAAAAGTTGCAAAGCATTTGAAAACAGTTTTGCCTTTAACTTGACATTTACGAACAAATTGCTTAAAATGTTTCTAAAATCAGAACATTTTTTCAGGAGGTGTTGTTTTCGTGCAGGATAATTCCATGCGGCTCAAGGATGACATTGCAAGATGCGCCATAGATCTGTTCAAATCCAAGGGTTACGGCAATGTCAGCGTCAACGAGATATGCGAGACAGCTCATGTTTCGCGCACGGTTTTTTACACTGTGTTCAAGGGCAAGCGAAGTATACTCGACTATGTTGTTGCAAAACCCCAGCAAAATGACGCTGAAAGCTTCAGACGCTTTGCGGATGCAGAAAATGATTTTGAGCGCATATGGCAGCTTTTCGACAGATTCATAACCATCGCGCTTGACTTCGGACCGAAGCTGACAAGCACCCTGTTCATCATGCAATTTGAATCGCCCCAGGGTATCAGGGAAGCCGTACACGCACTTGATGATTTGTTTGCAACACTTGCGAAAAATTGTGCAAAAAACGGAATAATCGACACCGAGGAACCGCCGGTGTTATTGTCACATATAGCGACAGACCTTATAATTCATGAGCTTTATGTCTGGTGCAGTCAGGACGGCAACTTTTCACTTCGTGAACGCGCCCGTCAGTACGCCGAGATTGCATATCATGTAAAACCGCAGTATCGCATGACGCCGCAACAGCGTGCCGCGCTGTGATAAGAGCCTATAAACAGCAGGACAGCAGAGTTAAGTCTACTCTGCTGTCCTGTATATTTATTTTTATTTTTATTTTGCGTACTCTACTGCCTTGGTTTCGCGCAGAACGTGAACCTTAATCTGACCGGGATATGTCAGCTCTTCTTCAATCTTCTTGGCTATATCACGTGCCAGAAGCACCATCTGATCTTCGGAAACATCCTCAGGTTTAACCATGACGCGAATTTCGCGGCCGGCCTGGATGGCATAGCTTCCTGCTATACCCGGGAAGCTCTTGGATATCTCTTCAAGCTTTTCGAGGCGTTTGACATAGTTCTCAATATTTTCACGGCGTGCACCGGGGCGTGAAGCGGAGATTGCGTCTGCGGCCTGGACGATGCATGCAACAACCGTATGCGGCTCAACGTCGCCGTGATGTGCCTCTATAGCGTGGATAACCGCTTCGCTTTCCTTATACTTACGGCAGATATCAACACCTATGGTTACATGGCTGCCTTCGACCTCATGGTCAATAGCCTTGCCGATATCATGCAGAAGTCCCGCTCGCTTTGCCGTTGCGACATCAACACCGAGCTCTGCCGCGATAAGTCCCGAAATATGAGACACTTCGATAGAGTGCTGCAGGACATTTTGTCCGTAGCTTGTGCGGTATTTCATGCGGCCAAGCAGCTTTATAAGCTCCGAATTCAGGCCGTGGATGTTCGTCTCAAATACTGCGCGTTCACCTTCGGCCTTAATCGTTGCGTTGACCTCTCTTTGAGCCTTGGCTACCATTTCCTCAATGCGTGCCGGATGGATGCGTCCGTCGGCAATGAGCTTTTCAAGTGCAAGGCGTGCAACCTCGCGGCGAACAGGGTCAAAGCTGGATACTGTAATCGTCTCCGGTGTGTCATCAATGATGAGATCACAACCGGTCAGGGTTTCTATGCTGCGAATATTGCGGCCCTCGCGGCCGATGATGCGTCCCTTCATCTCGTCGTTGGGGAGTGGTACGACGGACACGGTCACTTCACTTGCATGGTCTGCGGCGCAGCGCTGGATTGCCGTTACGATAATCTCGCGCGCACGCTCCTCGGCTTCGTCTTTGAACTGAGCCTCGATTTCCTTGACCTTAACGGCCATCTCATGCGTTACTTCGTCCTTCAGGGCATTGATGATATATGCCTTTGCTTCCTCGACCGTGTATCCCGATACTTTTTCGAGCATTTCGAGCTGGCTTTTCTTGATAAGCGCTATCTCCTGCTGTTGTGCTTCGGCATCAGCTATCTTGCGGGCAAGAGTTTCGTTCTTACGTTCAAGAGAATCTGTTTTTCGATCGAGGTTTTCTTCCTTCTGCTGCAGCCGTCTTTCCTGCTTCTGCAGTTCGGCACGGCGTGACTTTTCCTCTCGCTCGAATTCCGAGCGATTTTTGTGTATTTCTTCCTTTGCCTCGACGAGAGCTTCACGTTTCTTGCTCTCGGCACTCTTTATGGCATCATTAATTATTCTTTTTGCTTCATCTTCTGCACTGGATATCTCGCGTTCGGCGACTTTTTTCCTGTAAGTCATTCCGACAATGAATCCTATAACACAAAAAACAACTATAAGAATGATTGCTATCCATAATTTTATAGTCATAGAAAGTAAACACACCTCCATTCTTCAAGAATTTTGCGGTGGTTTATGCCGGGTAAAATCTAAGGGTAAGACGCGGCATCAAGCGCCTCGCGTCCGTAAAATTGAAACTAATATTTCGGCAAAGAATGCCTCCCCGGGCATTCCGACACAGCCGCACGCACTTTTCATCCTCAAAATGGGCGCAACTGCCTAAAATATTATCCGATATATTTTAGCTCCAAATCGCTTTTGTGTCAAGTAATTACAATGACAAATGATATATGTTAATTTTTAAATAACGGTGATGCCTTTTGTAGACATTTATCGGATCATTATATATAATATTGTGACTGATATTTATTCGGAGGCTCGATGTGCGGCTTACATACCTATTTCCGATTTTGATACTTCTTCTCATAGGGCTGTTTTTCTTCGGCTGTCCTTCGCCAAAAACGGCGACGCTTGAAGAGCGCTGCAGTCATGCTTTTCGCCGCCGCGATGCCGTAGCCCTCGGGATAATTACGCTTATATACGCAGTCGTTGCATTCTTAGGACTGGGTGATACCGAGGCTCCGCAGTCCTTTCACAATTTTTCAAGCGGCGAGAGCGTTATCGTCGATCTCGGCGAGGAACATAACATCGACAGCGTCATGATTTATTCGGGTCTCAACACCGGCAGCTACCGTATAGAGCTGTCTTCTGACGGTGAGATATGGTCCGATGCCGGCAGCTTTGAGCAGAGCTATACTGCCCTGTTCAAGTGGAACGATGTTGAGCTTAATGCGTCTTTTCCGATTACAGCGCGCTTTATTCGGCTTACGGCCCAGGGTGATGTGCGGCTTGGCGAGCTTGCGATTCTCTGCGGAGGCAATCTAATTGGTGAATGCTCCGATGCACCGGAGCTTTTCGACGAGCAGGATACCGTGCCGGAATATCAGCATTACACAAACAGCACATATTTTGACGAGATATATCACGCACGAACCGCCTATGAAAATATCGAGGGTGTATATCCTTATGAAATTTCTCATCCGCCGCTGGGCAAGCTGATCATAGCAATAGGCATCAAGCTTTTCGGCATGACGCCGTTCGGCTGGCGGTTTTCGGGCACACTATTCGGCGTGCTTATGCTTCCGGTTTTATATATGCTGCTCATGCGCATGTTCGGCTCTACCCGCATCTGTGCCTGTGCGACGGCAATATTTGCATTTGATTTCATGCACTATACACAGACGAGAATCGCCACGATTGATACATATGCCGTATTTTTTATACTGCTGATGTATCTGTTCATGTATATATACATAACAGAGGGAAAATTGAGCAGTCTTGCTCTGTCCGGTCTGTTCTTCGGCATAGGAGCGGCATGCAAGTGGACCTGTTTATATGCCGGCGCAGGACTTGCGGTTATATGGCTTATCCATTGGGTGCGGAATTTTAATATTAAGGCATTTATCAAAAACTGCGCATTCTGCCTTGTTTTCTTTGTTTTGATTCCTGCGGTGATTTATTACGCCAGCTACTATCCCTACGGCAAGGCAAGCGGCATGAGCGGTCTTGGCATGTACTTCACATCCGATTACGCAAACATTGTCCTGGATAATCAGAAGTTCATGTTCAGCTATCACTCGGGAGTGCACTCCGAGCATCCGTATTCGTCGCGCTGGTGGCAGTGGATAATCGACGAAAGACCGATTTTATACTATCTTAAATATTTCGATGACGGCACTCGCTCATCATTTGGAGCTTTTCTCAACCCGGTCGTGTGTTGGGCAGGATTTATTTCCATGATAATGTGCGCCGTCTATGCAATCAAGAGGCATGACAGAATATCTGCATTTATCGTCATCGGATATCTTGCTCAGCTTCTGCCGTGGATTTTTATAACGCGGACGACATTCGAGTACCACTACTTCCCTTCCTCGGTGTTTCTCGTACTCGCAATAGCCAGATTGTTCAGCCTGATGAGAATTAACCTGAGCGGATGGAAATTTAACGTCTACGCTCTGACGGGGCTCAGCTGTGCTCTGTTTGTGGTATTTTACCCAGTTCTGTCAGGTTTGCGCGTCAATGCGGATCTTGCCACAAACCTGCTT
>CAVAPG010000113.1:0-5227 GCA_963590435.1 bacterium | reverse complement strand
CAGCTTCTGCCTGCAATTGGAGAAATGTTGTCAATCTTTTTTGAGCCGAGATGTTGAATATGCAATGTGACAGTGTTACAATGTTGTTGCCGATTGGGTGCATTTTCAGGCGTTGTTCTGCAATATTGCATTGATTTTGTTGCGATTTCGGCGCAATCTGCCTGAAAATTTGCAGTTTTGTACTGCAAAGCATGCAGTTAACACATTTTATTATTATTCATTATATGGAAAAGGAGATATCCGATGAAGTATTCAAGCAAAATCGAAAAGTGCGGCCTTTCACCGATGAGAAAGTTCGCTCCCTATGCCGCAGAGGCGGTCAAGAACGGCAAGAAGGTTTATCACCTGAACATAGGTCAGCCTGATATCGCAACGCCGAAAGCATATTTTGAGGCTGTCAAGAACTTTTCTCAGCCTGTTCTGGCATACGCACCGTCCGACGGCGTGCCCGTGATGCTTGACGCCATTGTCGACTACTACGGAAAAATAGGCGCTCCTATAACAAACAAGCAGGTTCTCATATCAACCGGCGGCTCTGAGGCTCTTCAGATTGCCCTCTCCTGCATACTCGATGACGGCGATGAGATCATCGTTCCCGAACCGTTCTACCCCAACTATTCAACATTTGTCACCCTCACCGGTGCTACGATACACCCTGTTACAACCAAGCCCGAGGAAGGCTATAAGTTCGCTATCCGCGAGCGCATCGAGGCCTGCATCAACGAGCACACCCGTGCAATAATGTTCACAAACCCCGGCAACCCGACCGGCACCATTCTCACCGAGGAAGAGCTTAAGCTCATGGCAGATATCGCAAAGGAGCACAATCTGTTTATCATCGGCGATGAAGTTTACCGTGAGTTCGTCTATGGCGGCGAGAAGCTCATGAGCCTCCTGCAGCTTGAGGGCTACGAGGAGAACGTCGTTGTTATCGACTCTGTGTCCAAGCGCTTCTCCGCATGCGGCGCACGTATCGGCTGCATGATAACGAGAAACAAGGAGCTGTACAATCACGCAATGAAGTGGTGCCAGGGCCGTCTGTGCGCATCAACAATCGACCAGGTTGCATCCGCTGCTCTCTACACTGTCGGGCCCGAATATTTTGACGCTGTCCGCAAGGAATACTGCGCACGCAAGAACACCCTCGTTGAGGGACTCAAGAAGATTCCCGGTGTTGTCTACTCCGAGCCGAAGGGCGCGTTCTATGTCATGGCGGCACTGCCCGTTGATGACGCGGAGAAGTTCCAGATCTGGATGCTCGAAGAGTTTGACGATAACGGTGACACTCTGATGTTCACTCCTGCCGAGAGCTTTTATAAGACTCCTCATACAGGCGTCAATGAGATCCGCATGGCTTATGTCATTAACGAGGCCGATATTACCCGCTGCATGGAGCTTCTCAAGAAGGGCATCGAGGCATATAACGCAAGATAATTTCTTCAGCACATAACTAAATTTGCATGAAACGCACATCGGGACAGCTTTTCCGTTTCAGAGAAGCTGTCCCGATAATTATATGTTTGCCTATTTTATATTATGCCTTTGCCTTTGCCTCGGTCTTTGCCGGCTGCTTTTTTACGACAGCGGCAACGCACAGACCGATTACGCCGCAGATTATTGCGGGAATGATCCAGTACAGGCCAATATCATACAGGGGCAGGAGCTCCATTGCCGGAACCTTGAATGCAACGAGGACTGCCGAAACAACTGCGCCGATGGCCGCACCGCGGCTTACATAGTTGTGAACCTTGGGCATAACCAGTGATATGAAGATAACAACCAGTGCGGGAGGATATACGATGTCGAGGATAGGCGAAGCTATTGCAACGATGCTGTCAAGGCCGAGGTTGGATGCTGCGGCGCTGAACACGCAGATGATAATAACAAATGCCTTGTAGGAAACCTTGTTTTTGCAAAGTCCGGCAAAGTATGCTGCAGCCGAGCTTGTAAGTCCGATTGCCGTTGTGACGCATGCCAGGCCAACAACGATACCGAAGATTATCATGCCGGCCTTGCCCATAAGTGCTTCGACGATTGCCATAACCAGCTCTGCACGACCGATCTCGAGGCCGTACTGGGTCGATACGGTTGCACCGAGATAGCACAATCCCATGTAGACGCCCAGAAGCAGAACACCTGCAAGGATGGCCGAGCCGGAGACGATTTTGACCTTCTGGCTTGTGGTGGTGTATCCCTTGGATGCCGCGCTCTGGAGAATTATGATGCCAAAGGGCAGGGCTGCAAGCGCATCCATGGTCTGATAGCCTGCCTTAATGCCGCCGAGGACGACATTGTCGGCATTCGGAGTGATTGAAATTTCACCGAGCGGTGTGATTATTCCCTTGATGATAATAACGGCAAGTCCGATCAGCAGCAGCGGAGTGAGTATAGAGCCTACTATATCAACGACGGCCGACTGACGGATGCACAGGAAAAGTATAACCGCGAAGAAGATTATCGAGAACACAACGGAGGAAACGCCGCTGATGTTCGGCACGATTGCCATTTCAAATGTTGTTGCCGCGGTGCGGGGGATTGCAACCATGGGGCCTATGCAAAGGATAAGTGCGCTCATAAGAATCGTTGCGGGAACCTTGCCGAGGCGTGCTGTAACAGCATCACTGCTGCCGACGCGAAGCAGTGCGAACACTGCGAACAGTGCCAGACCGATATCTGCAACGAAATATGCGGAGAATCCCTTTATCCAGTCGGGACCTGCCTCAACGCCGAGATACGGCGGAAAAATTACATTGCCTGCTCCGAAGAACATCGCAAACAGCGCAAATCCGACAACTATAATGTTGAGCGCGGTATGCGGCTTTTTTTGTAGTGTCATTTGTTTTCCCTCTTTCATTTACTATTTCATCTGTTCTGTAAATACTTCAGCTGTTTGGTGTGCTGAAAAATCTGAATAAAGCATAGCATTTTTTTCATCAGAGCGGAAATCACTCTTTTTCATCCGCTTATTAAAAATATTAATAAACTCACCAAAAACAATTCATCACAAAAACATTTCATTCTATGTATGATAAATTGTTAACCAAATATTATTGAATCCGTCCGCCAAGAGTGTTATATTTAAATAGTATAATATGGCCGTAGAAGCAGAAAGAGGGTTGTAATCATATGGATGACGGAAGGCTGCGCGCAGTTTTGACGGCGGTCGATAGAGGGAGCTTCAGCAAAGCCGCGGCGGAGCTGGGCTATACTCAGTCGGCAATGACGCACCTTGTTAATAATTTGGAATCCGAGCTTGGCTGCACATTGCTTATTCGCGGCAGTCACGGAGTACGCCTTTCGGAAGAAGGCGAAAAGCTTTTACCATATATAACCAGTGTAATAGACGCCTGCGACGCATTGCGTCAGGAGGCGGCATCGCAAAGCAAAACGCAGACTCATCATTTGACGGTGGGATGTTTTGCCAGCGTATCACGATCACTTCCGCCGCTTCTTCAGGAATTCAAGAAAAAATACCCCGATATTGATATTGAAGTAGTCGTCCGTGGCCGCGATTTGCCGAAGCTGCTTGAAAAAGGCGAGGTTCAGCTTGCTTTGGTCGAGGAATCATCTGCCGAAGGCTTTGAATGGACGCCGTTGCTCAGAATTCCACTGGTCGCTGTTGTTCCTCCGAATTTCCGCTGGGACAGAGAGCGAATTTCCATGGATCGGCTTATCAAGGAGACGTTTATAACCTGTCCTGAACAGTATGTCGAGAAAATGCTTCCGCCGGAAGCAAAGCGCCTGCAGGTAGCCGCAACGGATGACGCGGCAATTCTTTCGATGGTTGCCGGCGGACTCGGAGTTTCGGTTCTTTCATCTCTGTCGCTCGTCGGATACGAGGGCCAGGTCAAGTCGATTCCGCTTGAAGTTCCCGTTGTTGTTCGTATTGGCGTAGTGATTAAGTCCATTGAGTCTGCTTCGACCTCGGTCAGACGATTTGTCAAGTTTCTTAAAGCACACTACGGTGTGTCTGAATGATTATTTTATTTGCCTATTTTATATACCGATGTTTCACGTGAAACATCGGTAATTTTTTTGAATAGTTTCACGTGAAACATTGAAAATGTATAAAGAACTTGTTATAATACAAAAAGCGAGGTGAAACTATGTCAAGAATAATTGCAATAGCGAACCAGAAGGGCGGCGTCGGTAAGACTACCACCTGCGTAAATCTTGCCTGCGCGCTGAAAATGAAAGGCAAAAAAGTCCTGCTTGTCGACTGCGACCCGCAAGGAAACTCGACATCCGGTATGGGCGTGGATAAAAACACAAGTCCCGGCGCATACGAGCTTCTGATAAAAAACGAGGATACGGTAGATTGCATCCGTCAGACGCAATACGGAGATGTCATTCCTTCAAACAAAGAACTGTCGGGAGCATCGGTTGAACTGGTCAGGAGCGAAAACAGAGAGTTTGTGCTGAAAAATGCACTGCAGCTGGTATATAACGACTACGATTATATATTTATTGACTGTCCGCCGTCACTTGAACTGCTGACGCTGAATGCGCTCGTTGCTGCAGACAACGTAATTATTCCGATGCAATGCGAATATTACGCGCTTGAGGGCATTGCAGACCTCATGACGACTATAAGAATGTGCAATAAAAGGCTCAACCCATCGCTGAGAGTGCAGGGAATAGTAATGACCATGTACGATGCGCGCACGAATTTGACCCAGCAGGTAGCTTTTGAACTGAAGGAATACTTCGGCGCAAAGGTTTATGAGACGGTAATCCCAAGAAGCGTGCGCCTCTCCGAAGCGCCAAGTCACGGAAAGCCCGGCGTTGCATACGACAGAATCGGTAAGGGCAGCAGGGCATATATGAAATTAGCAGACGAATTCCTTCTGCGCGAAAAGTACAGAAAAGGAGCTAAAAATGGCTAAAGAAGCAAAAAAAGGCCTGGGAAGAGGTCTCAGTGAGCTTTTCGGCGACGATATTCTCGATGAGGGCGGCGAAGGCGAGCTTATCTATGTTCCCATAACAAAGGTCGAGCCGCGGGCAGAACAGCCGAGAAATCGTTTCGACGACGATGCGCTGCAGGAGCTGGCTGATTCTATCTCGCAATACGGATTAATTCAGCCGATAACGGTTCGGAAGCGCGAGGGCGGTTTTTATCAGATAATCGCAGGCGAACGTCGCTGGCGCGCATGCAGAATTGCAGGGCTGATTGAAGTACCCGTCAGGGTAATCGAGGCCGACGACAGAAGAGTTGCCGAGCTTGCGC
>CAVAPG010000112.1:0-5300 GCA_963590435.1 bacterium | reverse complement strand
GACCACAGGTGCTCAAGCTTATAGAAGTCTCTTGCTTCTTCAGTGAACACATGCGCCACAACACAGCCGAAATCAAGAAGAACCCAACTTCCGCTGCGATAACCTTCGCGGCGGATCGGAGGCTCGCCGGCCTCGCTCATTGCCTTGTCAATTTCGTCTGTTAAAGTTTTTATATGCGTAGAGGAAGTGCCTGTGCAGATTATAAAATAGTCGCACAGAGATGTAAGCTTATCTGTTTTTAGGACTTTAATATCCTTTCCCTTTTTGTCGTTTAATGCCTTTGCGGCTATTTTTACGACTTCGTTAGGTGTCATCATTCGTTATCATCCTTACTTTCTGAACTTTCCGAACTCGAAGTGCCGTTATATTGATATACATTGGCTGAACCCATTTCGCTCGATGCGCTGTAATTAAGGAAGGAAGAAACTCCGCCCTTGAGCTCACCAGTTGTTGAGTAGAAATTGCCGTTTTCATAGGTGACGATATCAACATTCTTTGTTGTTACCTCAGTCTCCCATGGGTTGAGGTAATCGTTTACCATTTCAAGCCAGGCGTCTATGTCGCAAAAAACATAGCTTGCACCGAACACACTGCCGTTTGTGTTTCCCGGCATGGTGTAGAAATTAATATTGCTGCTGTCAAGCTTTAAAAATTCCTTTGCATAGTACAGCATATTCTCGCTTGTGAGGCTTGTTTCCATATTATCACTTACTATGCTGATAACCTCGGAGAGATTGGGAATGTTTTTAAGGCTTATCATTTGGCTTGCGCACGCCATAAGAAGCTCATGCTGCATGTCAATTCTCTGAATATCACCGCCGGCATAACCGCTTCTGAAACGCATGAGCTGAACAAACTGCTCACCGTTAAGCGTTTGCTGACCTGCGGAAATATGAATATGCAAATCCTGTGTAGGATCGTCATAATTCATATCTGACTCAACATTGAAATCAACGCCGCCTATGGCGTCGACAACTTCCTCCGCAGCTTCCATATTAACAAGAATATATCCGTCAACATCAAAGCCGAGAAACGCCTTGATAAGCTCTTCGCGCATTGATTCAATCGGGTCACAGCCGTAGTATGAACTGCCTGAGATGCCGGAGTAATATGCAGCATAGTGATAGGCGGAGTTTGCTTTCTTAACCTCATGCTTGAGGTTGGTGAGTGTGTCACGTGGAATGCTTACGACATTTAGTGTGTGATTAACGGTGTCAAGCTGACCGATCATGATAGTATCGGTATTATTGCTTACAACGTCAACACCTGCAACCAGGAGTGTGTATACTCCGGGCTTGCGGCCCTCTACCGAAGCCGCGGGAGGCGTCGCATCATCGTTGTTATTCAGCCCTTCCGTATTGCTGTCGGGTGCATCCATAAAATACTCGACATACACATACGCTGCTGCAAGCAGGACAACAAGACAGAGAAGGATGATGAGAATAACCTTACCGGCCTTTCCTTTTTTCTTCTGTTTTTTTTCAGCATGCTTATTATCTGCGTGCTGATTATAACCGTTACCTGCCTCCGGCTCGTCATAATCATAATCGTAGTCATTATAGTTATCGGTTGCGTGGTCGGCATTTATATTTTTTTCAGAATGCTTTCCGGCTTTTTTTCCTCCGAATAGCTGCATAATTATATCCCTTCTTTTGCGGTGTTTTTTTCTGCGTTATTGCTGTGTATGTTCGGAATACCATTTATAAGCGTCAGCAGTCATATAATACGGCTCCTGTCCATAGCTTCTTATATCCTCAAGGCTCATTTCAAGTCCCAGTACCATTGCCTTATCGAGATTCTCATAAGCGAGCTTTCTAAGCTCGTCAACGCCTTCAAAATCGCGATTAGGTTCGATATAGTCGGCCATATATATTATCTTTTCCAGCAATGTCATGTCCGGCTTGCCTGTCGTGTGCCACCGTATGGCATTATACACTTCATCGCTTATGTTAAAAAGATCCTTTGCAACGGCTGCGCCTGTTTTTGCGTGCAGAAGCTTAACATTCTCTTCTTCAACAGTGTCGTTTATGATATCATATTTTCTGCATAATATCAATTGGTCGGATAATACAAGTTTTTTTGTTATATCATGCAAAATTCCGGCTTCTGCGGCATTCTCCGGGTCTTCACCCCAGCAATTGGCAAGCATGACTGCCTCTGCTTCACAGCCTGCCACATGAGCAACACGCTTTGGATTAAGCATAGCATACGCTTTTTCACGCAGCCAGTACAGCTCAGGCTTTGCGCCGTAGTCTCCGTTTTTTATTATTCTTGAATACACTTTCTCCGGCAGATATGATGCTCCTCGTCTGCTCGGCAGCATTTCGCGTATATCCGATGAAGACATTGGGCGCGGTTCATGGTATATAAAAACACATCTTGCCCCGTATTGCTTTCTCAGATATTCTGCATGCGCTGCGATACGAGCATCCTCGCCCTCATTCCGGCAGAACACTCCGAGCGTCATATTGTCCAGCAGATAACGGAATTTATACCATTCCTCAAAGCTGAAGAGCATATCACTGCCCATAATAAATGTAAACTCGGCATCGGGATAAATTTCCTTCAAAGCTTTTATTGTATCTGCTGAATAGCTTTTTCCCTCTCTCCTAATCTCTATATCGGAAACATAGGAGTTCGGGATTTCTTCAAAAGCAAGCTTTGTAAGCTCAAGTCGTTCCGTTGCATCCGCGCTTCCGTCTGCAAGATTTTTGTGGGGTGGTATGCTTGCCGGTATTATGAGCATTTTATCCGGCTTCAGCTGCTCGAATGCAGCACGTGCGGCCTCAACATGTCCGCAATGTGGCGGATTGAAACTTCCGCCGTAAATTGCAATTTTCATTTTTTCTTATCTTTAACAAGAACTATTTTAGGTTCTTTCTCGTTTCTTTTGTAGAGCACAAATTTGCTTCCTATAGTTTGCACAGTGTCGGCTGAGCATGCCTCAGCCAAGGCATCAGCCGCTTCACGGGCCGTCAAAAGGCTGTTTTCAAGAACCTTGCCCTTTATAAGCTCGCGTGCCTTAAGGGCATCTTTCACCTGGGCTATTGTATTTTCCCCTATTCCGCCTTTGCCGATCTGTATTATCGTATCTTCCGTCATGGCGAGTCCCCTAAGCTGGACTCTCTGCTTACTTGTCAGTGCCATATATTTTCCTCAGTTCTGTTTTGAATTTTTCAAGAGCATGTGCTCTGTGTGATATTTTGTTTTTTATTTCCGCTCCGAGAACAGCCATACTGTCGGAGTATCCGTCAGGCATGAATATCGGATCATACCCGAAACCTCCGGAGCCATGCGGTGCCATAAGTATCTGTCCGGGGCATTCCCCTTCGGTCTTTATTTCTATTCCACCCGGCAGGAGACAGCATATGCTTGACACAAACTTTGCCTTACGCTCAGTGATACCTTCAAGCTTTGATAAAAGATACATATATTTATCCTCATCACTGACATCATGTCCTCCGGGGGCGTAGCGTGCAGAATACACACCCGGCTCGCCATTCAAAGCATCGACCATAAGCCCGGAATCGTCTGCGACTGTTGCCTCTCCGGTTGCATCAAAAACCGCTTTTGCTTTGAGATATGCATTCTCCGCAAATGTTGTGCCCGTCTCGTCCACTTCAAAGTTGCATCCTGCCTCACGCTGAGAGAGAATCTCAACATCCATGTCAGACAGTATTTCCTTGAGCTCTTTAAGCTTTTTTTGATTATTGCTTGCAAGAATAAGCTTCATTACTTAAACAGTGCCTCCACAAATTCATGAGGATTAAACGGAATAAGATCGTCTATCCCCTCACCCACGCCGACATATTTGACCGGAAGTTTGAGTTCGTTTGATATTGCAAATACAATGCCGCCCTTAGCCGTACCGTCAAGCTTTGTGAGAACTATGCCGGTTATGCCGGCAGTTTCAAGGAACTGCTTTGCCTGAATCAGCCCGTTTTGTCCTGTTGTTGCGTCAAGCACCATGAGTGTCTCGACATCTGCATCCGGAAGCTCTCTGTGAATAACACGTGTTATTTTATTAAGCTCGTTCATGAGATTGGCCTTATTATGCAGTCTGCCGGCAGTATCGACTATGACAACATCGGTGTCTCTTGCTTTTGCTGCGCATAAGCCATCATATACTACGGAAGCCGGATCGCTTCCCTCTTCATGGCGTACTATGTCAGCGTCTGAACGTTCAGCCCAAATGCCAAGCTGCTCGGCAGCCGCCGCACGAAAAGTATCGCCTGCACAAAGGAGAACATTTTTTCCCTCTGACTTAAGATTGGCGGCGATCTTGCCGATGGTTGTAGTCTTGCCGACACCGTTTACTCCGACCATGAGTATGACTGACGGTTTTGTAGAAAGATTAAGCTTCGTGTCCATCGTTCCGAGCATATCCTGCATATATTCGACGAAGGCCGCTTTTGCCTGCGTGCCCTTGTTTATATATTTTCTCAGCAGAATACGCTTATAATCCATCATTATCTGTGCAGTTGTTTCCCCACCGACATCAGCCATTATAAGCATTTCTTCAAGCTCATCATAGAAGTCCTCACTGTCAATATCATAATTGCGGAACACCTCTTCAAGCTCTTCAATATTTTTTCTTGTCTTTGTAAGACCGGAAAACATTTTATCAAAAAAGCCCATTACATCCTCCTCAGTCGTTTTCAATAGTGCGCTGCGCTTCATCAAGATTAAGCTCTATAACCTTTGAAACGCCTTTTTCCTGCATCGTTACGCCATACAGGTGGTCTGCCTCCTCCATTGTGCCGCGTCGGTGTGTTATGACAATAAACTGCGTCCTATCGCACATTTTGCGCATATATTCCGCATAACGGATTACATTTGCTTCATCAAGTGCAGCCTCTATCTCATCCATGACACAGAAAGGAGTCGGGCGGACCTTGAGAATAGCAAAATACAGTGCAATAGCAACGAACGCCTTTTCACCGCCGGAAAGCAAACTGATGTTTGAAACAGCTTTTCCGGGAGGCTGAACCTTTATTTCAATGCCGCATTCAAGCGGATCATTTTCGTCTTCGAGCAGTACGGCTGCTTTACCGCCGCCGAAAAGTTCAAGAAATGTCTCTCGGAAGTTTTCATCTATAAGTTTAAACTGACCGAGGAAGACCTCTTTCATTTCATTCGTTACATCGTTAATGATACCGAGAAGCTCCTTTTTTGACTTTTCAATATCATCACGCTGGCCTGTTAAAAATTCATATCGTGTATTGACACGTTCAAATTCCTCAATTGCACCTATGTTAGGCGTTCCGAGTGCTGAAATCTTTCGGCGCAAATCACTTATG
>CAVAPG010000111.1:0-5408 GCA_963590435.1 bacterium | reverse complement strand
AGCATAGTTATAGTTCCCCGATAGTTCTTGGTATGGTATAATCACAAGGGAAGTGTTACGATGAAATGCAAAGTTATAGTTCCCCGATAGTTCTTGGTATGGTATAATAAACTCAGGCTCGATAACAGTGCCGGAATTGTTATAGTTCCCCGATAGTTCTTGGTATGGTATAATGAATTACCACAACACGCAGACGGTAGAGTTGTTATAGTTCCCCGATAGTTCTTGGTATGGTATAATAATATTATATGAAAGCGCAAGCAGAGTTTTGTTATAGTTCCCCGATAGTTCTTGGTATGGTATAATTAAGCCTTTGCCATCACCGCCATCGCCTGTGTTATAGTTCCCCGATAGTTCTTGGTATGGTATAATCACTCGCTCCGCGCTTTCGGCGTCCCAGTAGTTATAGTTCCCCGATAGTTCTTGGTATGGTATAATGATGTTTCGGAGTATATCCGTGACGCAATTAGTTATAGTTCCCCGATAGTTCTTGGTATGGTATAATAGACTATCGGAAAAATGCTGTCTTATCAACGGATAAGGCAGCATTTTTCTTCAAAAAATCGATAGCTGTTCGCACTGGAAGCTGTCATCGGCCTCGGTTAATTTGCCCAAAAGTATCTCGATTGCCTCAAACTGCTTCTCGGTTATAACAAGCATTCGTATCGATCCGTTGCATGGCAGATGAAGCTTCAGCCTTGCGCGATGCTTCGCAACGGAATCCATGCCGTTGCACACCCGTACATACACGGAATACTGAATCATATGATACCCGTCGTTAAGAAGAAAATTTCTGAACTGAGTGGCCTCGCGCCGCTCTTTTTTCGTTTTGACGGGCAGATCGAAAAAAACCATCATTCTCATAAACTTATTCATATCTATGCTGCCTGACGGGTATCAGCTCCGGAAGGGTAAGTTCTGCCTTCCCATCGCTCAGCGAACGCGAAAGACTGTGTACGAGCCGCTCGATTGCGTATGAAACGCTGTGATGACTCCCACCGGATATGATATCAAGGTTGAGACTGTTGAACAGCATCCTTTTCAGCTTAGGCGTCAGCTCATCGTCCTCGTCGGTCTCGATGGAAGACACCAACAGGTCTATCACAGGTCTGAAAGGCTCCATTATATCATCGGCAAGGTTGAAGCTGTTCAGTCCGCTTTTGTGATGCAGGCCGAGAGCGGGAATAAAGCCGTACACCGCCAAATGCCTTGCCACACATCCGCGTATAATCGCATAGCCATAGTTCAGCGCGGAATTGACAACGCAATCCGAATCCCGCGAAAATCCGCTGTGAAAAAGTGCAGGGAAGTATCTTTGCGCGGCATGGGCTTCAACATTGTCCGGATCGCCGGATTTCACATTTTCCGCCATGCGCATAAGGATTCCGGCTTCGGTATCCTTGTCGTTTAAGCTGAGGCATCCTGCCTGATTGTTTATTTTCGATATTACGATACTTTGCCAGAGCCGCTTTTTCAGAGGTTCGCTTGCGTCCAGCTGTGATTTCAGCACAGTGAGTGCTCTGCTGTGCTGAGAAAAAGGCTCAAGCACGGCGCATGGCATGTGCTTTTCATCGCAGATAAAAACGGCGCAGCCGCTCTGCCCGAGGAAGGACAAAGCGGCTGCGGTAATGGTTGATGCTCTGCTTTCTATAAGAAGCGCAGAAATATCCTCGACAGCCAGACTGTGCTCGCTGTCAGTGTTTATTATAAGTTGTCTGTTCTTAAGAGATATGCGTGCCGGGTTTTCAATGATAATGTTTCTGAATGGCATGATTACCCCCTGTTCTTAAACGACTGTCTTACTTCCTTTCCTACCATGTGATATTCGCCGAGCACATCCACCGTGAATTTTTCAATTTTCTCAAGTGTTTTTACGCCAATTCCAGGAGTTGTGTATGTGTTGTCGTGGGTTATACATGTAATTGCGCCAGTAGAGATATTTGTTCCTTTGTAATACAGCATGAAGGTTTTTCCTTCGACGGACGGCGGCAGCGTGCTGTCTTTGTTCGCAATGGACAGCTTGATGCCTTTCCGGTGGGTAACGCGGATAAGGTCGTTCGGGTATAGCGAGAAAATGAAATCATCGTCGGACATTTCCGGCCATTCCGAATACGGCTTTGAGGCCGTTATTGCCTTGTTGGGCAGCTCCGGCTTGAGCGTGTCCGCTACATATATCGGGACGAGATAATATTTACCGCCGGTGAGGAAAACATCCACCCTGACCATCGAATCGTTATCGGCGACTCCTTTGCCGCCGTGGACGGGCACATTGAGTGTCGTCGGCTCAAGCAGCTTGACCTTTCTAACAATAGCTCCCGAGGTTTTGCCGGGTTTCGATTTACGGAACTCTCCGGCAAAGGCGGCCTTTGCATCACCGCCATGTACGATAAGTGCATCACGCAGCAATTCGTACAGGAGTCTGTCGCCATCCGGATTATAATAATTTTCTATCTCTCCGTCTTTAAGCTTTAGGTCTGTCAGCGGCCTTTTAACAATCGCATAGCCGTTTGCCAGCTCTTTTGCACCTTTTACGGTGTCCTTATGCGCGGCACCGGTCACCTTGCGCTTAGGCATTCTCGAAACAAACACGGGGCCGGGAAGCGGCTCTCCGCTCGTCATATAAAACGGCAGATGAAGATCGTTGATTATTTTTGCCGGATCATTTCCGAGCCGCGCCTCGAGTTCTTTTCTGAAGTCATTCCAGGGATAGGGGAACTTGCGCAAAACCTCGCCGGTGCTCGGGTCGATTGCAATGCTGCCATCGTCAGTGTGCATATATCGGCATTCACGGAATTCTGCATATTTTGATACTTGCTGAATCATGCCGTCTGTTACACAGGCAATAACAACCGCATCAACGGCGTGATGCAAATCTCCGTCTTCCCTGATTTTGGTTATGCCCCATCTTTTTCGCATATACGATGTAACTGCACCGTTAACGGCAGTCACTTTTTTCTTGCGTCCGCGCGTCGACTCGGCAAATTCAAGATTATCGGAAATATAGTTGAGGAGAAATCTCGACATTGTCTTCGTGTCCTGAAGATTTCTTTCCTTAAATCCGGACAGGTCCTCATCGGACAGACGCTCCTTCAGCAACAATCTGCGCTTGCGATAGTCTTTGACGTTGTTATTGACCCAGACGATGAAATCATCTCTGCGCTGCCCACTGAGATACTGGAGAGGAATGCGGTTTCCCTTGTTCCTGTTTTCTTCAGTCAGAACAAGCACCTTATTTTTACGACTGTCATCAAAGCTTATACTGTACGGAATGATATGATCGACTTCCGCATAATTGGGTTCAAAAAGTCTTGCGGCAGACATCTGCTTAAGGGAATACATGCAGACCCCACCCTGTTCTTTGAACAGCCGAAGCTTCACAATATCCAGGCCTGTCGGATTGCTTTTACCATACTCGGTTCTTATTTCTTCGATGAGTTTTTCGTTCTTGGCTCTGTTCTCGTCATTCTGCTTTTTGAGCTTGTTTCGCTCGTCAAAATCTTTTGCCATTTCCCTTGCAAGCTCAATGTTGATAAATGTAGGGCTTTGACCTTCTTTTCGTATGATCGAGTTTATAACCTTGACGGTCTGTGATATGGCGCGGCGCACAACGGGGCTCGTGATGCTCTCGTAATCCTCCTCCGTGGGGTGCAGAAGGTGAGCTTTTTCGCTTCCGTCGTGACCTTTGAAATTAATGCCTGTCGCAGCACAGGCTTCGTTGTAATTCATCCCTTGCTCGAGGAACGGAATGATCATATCGCAAGCCTTAACCGAAATATGACCGAATTTGGAAAATCCGCCAAGGGACTCCACTGCGCTTATGTCAATATCCTCAACGCCGGCTGCTTTCAAATAGTCGACTAATTTGTCCGATGTCTTATAGATTGACAGAGCCGTTCCTATGGCATTCCTCTGCTCACGCGGCATCAGGGCAAATCTGCCTTTGGAAACCTTGTCTATAGCGCTTCGCATCTCGTGATATGCCTTCATGGTGCCAAGCTTTTCTTTTTTCTCCGTTTCGTCAATCGGCGCGTCCGTATAGCGGATATTAAAAAGCTGATTGTCAGCAAGTCCAAGGGATTTACGTATTTTGGCGTAAGAAATATCCTTCGTTTTATGTGCAAGCTCGATTATGATATTTCTCTGTTCTGCAGTTAGCTTCTCTGCAGTCCCGGATGTTATGATCCGTATGTGGTTTACCTTCTCAAGCAGGGAAAAATACTCGAATGAATATGTGGCTTTTGCGGCACGCGGCTCTTCCGGGAAGAATCTGCATTTGCCGATCATGCGTTCAATCTGATTTCCACCATATGGGCTGTTTCCGCCCGGACCGTCATCATATGACCGCTGGCTTAGCAAAATGGCAAGATAGGCTTCTTCAAACTCTTCAACTGCAAATGCAGAGCCGAAGCCTCGCTGAGCTGCGAATATTGCCCGCACTTCGGCTTCCACCAGATCTCTGCTGACGGTAGTAATATATTCTCCACCCTTGTTGCGCTTGTGGCCTTTAAAGGCATCATCCTTGCAAAGCATTTCGCCTACAGTGCGGTATCCGTGTGCTTCCATACGCCTGACGTTCTCACCGACTGCCGCGAGAAGCTTGCCCTCTTCCTTGTCATTCGGATTTTTCCTGTTGGACTTAAATCCGCGCCTTTGCGATATGTGAATCAATATCCGTGCAAATTCGGTGTTGCTTACCGGTTCGTCAAGTGCCTTCACCCGAAGCGCATAAGGATCGGATAATTTGCCGTCAAACAATGACGCCAGCTCATCATCGGATAATAAGCCGCAGGATAGCATTAATCTTTTGATTCGCTCGTTTCTGTGACGATGTCTGCGCAGACGACGCCTCGAACTGCGCGCCTCTCTTCTCGGTGCTGCGAGTGATTTTCCCGTTTTCGGCTGTTCTGCCGCATCAAATATTCTAGAGCCAAGTCCTATTATCCCGCAAGGTTGCTCCTCAGAGTCAAGAGCAAGCGTTGCCCACCCTACAGATGTTATACCTATATCAAGTCCAATCGCATAAGGGCGCATAAAACTGCCTCCTTCATTACATATAGTGTTATTATTTTACACCACATTTTGCATCATGGCAAGAAAGAGATATCGCCCCGCATAAGCGAGGCGATAGAGCTCTTCGGTTTGTTACCTTATTATAGTAATTGTCCGATAGTTCTTGGTATGGTATAAGAACTGTTTTTATATTACAATAAATCATTCTGAAAAGCAAGCTTTTTGTTCGGTATATTTCTAAGCTTCTTATAATATCCATGATAATGACACATTATTTAAGAGCATATTCACATTCTCCAGCGCCGACTGTGTACTCTTGATATCGTTGTGAAGCTCAAGCTCCGGTGCCTCGGTTTTGACCGACATGTTGTCCACGATATCCCACGCGAGGTCCTCTG
>CAVAPG010000110.1:0-5433 GCA_963590435.1 bacterium | reverse complement strand
AGCGCAGTAAGCTGATGGCCAAGGCAAATTCCGAATATCGGCTTCTTGCCTATGAGCTTTTTAATCTGTTCGATGCAATAGGTATTTTCCGCCGGATCACCCGGTCCGTTTGAAAGCATAATTCCGTCATGATTGCCTGAAAGTATTTCCTCTGCCGAAACCGTGCAGGGGTAGACGCTCACTGTGCATCCTCTCTTTGCAAGACAGCGGATTATATTTTTCTTTGCACCATAGTCTATCAGTGCAACAGAGTATTTTTCATCTCCATCTGCAGGCACCGTAAACGGCTTGGCGCAGCTTACTTCTTCGACAACACCGGTTACGGCGAATTTATTAATAGCATCCAAGCTCGCAGGCGGCTCTGCACATATCATGGCATTGACAACACCGTTTTCACGGATAATCTTTGTTATCTCCCTGGTGTCTACTCCCATTATTCCGGGAATGTTGTTGTCCTTCAGAAATTTATCAAGCTCGTACTCACTGCGGAAATTTGACGGCGTATCGCAAAGTTCGCGGACAACATAACCTTTTGCAACAGGAGCCCCCTCAAAGTCTTCGGGAATAACACCATAGTTTCCTATCAATGGAAACGTCTGCATAATTATCTGTCCGGCGTAGCTCGGATCCGTCAATGTTTCGAGATATCCGACCATTCCGGTTGTAAACACAAGCTCTCCTATGCTGTCTGTTTCAGCTCCGATACGCAGGCCTTCATATACTTCGCCGCTTCCGAGCACCAAATATGCTTTCTTCATTATTTTTTCTCTCTTTACAGTGTTGCCGCAATAACGGCCTTTATTGTATGCATTCTGTTTTCCGCTTCGTCAAAAACAATTGATTGAGGACCTTCAAATACGCCGTCGGTAACCTCTATGCAATCAATTCCGAATTTTTTGTTAATCTCACGACCCGTATCGGTCTCAAGATCATGGAACGCCGGAAGACAATGCATAAACTTGCAGCCCTCTCCTGCATTTTCCATCAGCTTTTCATTTACCTGATAAGGCATAAGCTTGTTTATGCGTTCAGCCCAGACCTCATCGGGTTCGCCCATTGACACCCATACATCTGTGTAAATAATATCGGCATTTTTCGTTGCGTGCATAGGATCTGCATCAAACTCTATAACTGCACCGGTTTGGGCCGCTATCTCTTTGCACTGAGCTGTAAGTTCGGGCTCCGGGAAGTAGCCTTCGGGTGCACAGGCTACAAAGTGCATTCCCATCTTGGCACAACCGACCATGAGTGAATTTCCCATGTTATAGCGTGCATCGCCCATGTACACAAGCTTGATGCCCTTTAATTTGCCGAAATGCTCCTGTATAGTCAGAAAATCGGCAAGAATCTGCGTCGGATGAAATTCGTTTGTCAGGCCGTTCCACACAGGCACACCGGAATATTTGGCTAAAGCTTCGACAATTTCCTGACCGTATCCGCGATATTCAATACCGTCGAACATACGTCCGAGGACACGCGCTGTGTCTGCAATGCTTTCCTTTTTTCCTATTTGCGAGGCCTGCGGATTAAGATACACGGGATGTATTCCGAGATCCGCTGCAGCTACCTCAAAGGAGCAACGCGTACGCGTGGATGTTTTTTCAAATATAAGCGCTATATTTTTTCCCTCGCATATTTTATGGGGAATTCCCGCCTTTTTCTCAGCCTTCAATTTGGCTGCATAGTCCAAAAGCCATGCGATTTCGTCCGGTGTGAAATCTAACAGTTTAAGAAAGCTCTTTTTGTGAAACGGATTCATATTACTCTCCTCATCTATGTTTTATATTATTTTTCGCAAAGTTTACTCACCCATTCGCCAGCAATCGAAGCTGCCGAAGGAGTTTCTCATTTTATCGAACATAGGGTCAGGAGAAGGTTTCCTGACCCTGATTGGTTTATTATATCATATTATTGACTGTCCGGATTTGTTTTTATTCCTTCTCCAAAAGATTTTTCACATAATCAATTTGATTCTGCACGCGCGCCGGTCCACCCTCACTTGTTCGCTTTTCAACACAAGTAGTGAGATCTATGGCAGCGTATATATCCTCATCAAATAATTCGCTGTATTGCTTATATGTCTCTATCGGAAGTTCCTCAAGAACCTTTCCCGACTTTACGCAGTCACCGACAATACTTCCGGATATTTTATACGCATTGCGGAATGAAAGTCCTTTTCTGACAAGGTAATCTGCCAGATCCGTTGCGTTTATAAAGCCCTTCTGGGCCGCTTTTTTCATTGCATCGGGCTTGGCGGTCATAGTCTGAATCATGCCCGTCATAACAGGGAGGCACATTGAAACAGTATCGCAGGCATCGAAAACGCCCTCCTTGTCTTCCTGAAGGTCTTTATTATAAGCCATTGGCAGGCCCTTGAGCACTGTGAGCAATGCAATCAGCTCACCGTAAACTCTGCCTGTTTTTCCGCGGATGAGTTCTGCCATATCGGAATTTTTCTTCTGAGGCATAATGGATGAGCCGGTCGTATAAGCATCTGAAAGCTCAACAAAACCGAATTCCCAGCTCGTCCACAGTATCAGTTCCTCGGAAAGACGCGACAGATGCATCATGAGAATTGACAGAGCACTTAAAAATTCCACACAGAAATCGCGGTCGGACACACCGTCAAGCGAGTTCATGCATATCTCATCGAAGCCGAGGGCCTCAGCCTCCATGTGTCTGTCAGTCGGATATGTTGTTCCCGCAAGGGCACAGCATCCGATAGGGCTTCGATTCATGCGCTGTCTGCAATCGGACAGGCGCTCCATATCGCGCAGAAGCATCATAACATAAGCCATAAGATGATGTCCGAATGTAATCGGCTGTGCACGCTGCAAATGTGTATATCCCGGCATTATTGCGTTTTTGTATTCCTCGGCCCGTTCCGTCAATGCCGCAGCAAGAGTCTTAACCTGGGAAGAGATTTCATCGCACTGACCGCGCAGATACATGCGAAGGTCAAGCGCAACCTGATCATTTCTGCTGCGTGCGGTATGCAGCTTCTTCCCGACATCTCCGAGTCTCTCTGTCAGTACCTGCTCGACAAACATATGAATATCTTCGCATGAGTAATCGATCTTCAGTTTACCGGAATCGAGATCGTTCAGGAGCTCCTGAAGTCCGTCGATAAGCGTATCGGCATCGGACTTGCTCAGAATGCCTGTAGCACCGAGCATGGCTGCGTGTGCCATGCTGCCGGTTATATCCTGCCGATACATACGGCAGTCGAAAGGAATCGATGAATTGAAATCATCTGCCAGTCTGTCTGTATTTCCGTCCGTACGGCCGGCCCACATTTTTGCCATGCTCAGTCACTTCCCTGTGTTTTTGTAATTTCAGTTAATGATTATCAGAGTTTTCCCTGCTCGCGGAGTGCTTCGACCGTTGTCGGCATACCCCAAAGGTTTATAAATCCTGCAGACTGGGCCTGATCATAATCGCTCTCGCCGAATGTAACGAGCTGCTCACTGTAGAGCGAATAGGGGCTGGTTGTTCCTGCCGGAATGATATTTCCCTTATAGAGCTTAAGCTTTACAGAACCGGTGACATACTTGTTCGATTCGTTTGCAAATGCAACGAGCGACTCGGTCAGATGTGAATACCACTTGCCGTTATATATCTGATCTGCCATTACAATTGCAAGCTTCTGCTTCTCATGCAGAGTGTCTTTGTCAACAGTCAGCATCTCAAGCTGTTCGTGAGCAAAGTAGAGAATCGTGCCGCCCGGGGTTTCGTAAACTCCCCTGTCTTTCATGCCGACAAGGCGATTTTCAACTATATCGATAATGCCAACACCGTTTGCGCCGCCAACTTCGTTGAGCTTCTCAATAATCTTGCTGGCCTTCATCTTTTCGCCATTAATTGCAACAGGTGTGCCTGCCTCGAAATCAATGGTAACATAGGTCGGGGCATCGGGAGCCTGCATGGGAGAAACGCCCATTTCCAGGAATCCGGGCTTATCATAGTCAGGCTCGTTTGCCGGATCCTCAAGATCAAGACCTTCGTGGCTGAGATGCCAGAGGTTCTTATCCTTGGAGTAGTTGGTCTCACGGTTTATCTTAAGGGGAACATTGTGTGCCTCAGCGTAATCAATTTCCTCTTCCCTGGACTTGATATTCCACTCACGCCACGGAGCGATAATCTTCATCTCGGGAGCAAAACGCTTTATCGCAAGTTCAAAACGGACCTGGTCATTGCCCTTGCCTGTTGCACCGTGGGCAATAGCATCAGCGCCTTCGGCAATAGCAATCTCAGCAAGTTTTTTGCCGATTACCGGACGTGCAAATGCAGTGCCGAGCAGATAAGTCTCATACTTTGCATCCATTTTCATTGCAGGAACAATGATGTCATCAACCATCTCGTCAACCAGGTCGGCAACAATCAGCTTGCTTGCGCCTGTTTTTATGGCTTTTTCTTCAAGGCCGTCAAGCTCGTCATTCTGGCCGACATTGCCTGCAACCGCGATAATCTCGGGATTATTGTAGTTTTCCTTCAGCCATGGAATAATTATCGATGTATCAAGTCCGCCTGAATATGCAAGTACTATTTTCTTAATTTCATTCTTATTCATTATCAAGTTCCTCCTTGAATGTTTATGCATTAATTATAGATAAATATTCAGAAAAGTCAAGTTTTTTTCGTTTAAATATGCATATTCATCAATTTAGACACAGTTACAGCGGCAAAAATATATATGCTTTGTAAATTTCGACATAAAAAGTCTAAACCGCCGAAGCCAAACTTCAAACTGCAGACTTCGACGGTTTATTTTTTCGGAAATCGTGGACAATATTATACAAACAATTTTCGAATAATATTCATTTTACGATGCCTTTTATGAATGCCGCTTTCTCAACCTGCTCCGGCACTACTGTATAGCAGGCATCAAACATTTCGGCCGCTTTTTTTGCATCTTCAGGATTCTTTGCGTGAATAGTGCCGAGACTGTCGCCGCAGCAGACCTTGTCGCCGACCTTCTTCTTCAGTACTATACCAACCGAGAGATCAATCTTGCTTTCCTTGGTTGCTCTGCCTCCGCCGAGATGCATAGATACGAGCCCCACCTTGTCGGCACTGATATGCTTTATGTATCCGGTGCGACTGCACACTGCTTCAAGCTGAACCGGAGCCTGGGGCAGTAACGATGTATCAAAAACGGCATTTCTGTCTCCGCCCTGTCCCTGAACAAGCTGGGCGAGCTTTTCGAGGGCTGATCCATCCTCTATCCCATTCTCAAGCATTTTGCGAGCCTTCGCGTCACTGTCGGCAATACCGGCCTCGGTGAGTATACACGAACCGAGTGTAAGGCAAAGCTCCAGAAGTTCTCCTTTCTTATCGCCTCGCAAAACTTCAATGGCTTCCTTAACTTCAAGGGCATTTCCGACAGCGTTTCCGAGCGGTTCATCCATGTCCGTTATAACAGCTACTGTTTTT
>CAVAPG010000109.1:0-5705 GCA_963590435.1 bacterium | reverse complement strand
GGTTATGCCGGCGGCATAACCTCAGCCGCTGTAGACGGCATGAAATGCGCCGAAGAAATCATCAGCGAATTTTAAAATAAAAATAGTATAAAAAGTATATTAAGTGCAGAAGCAAAAGCTTAGCTTCTGCACTTAATGTTGCGTGTGCAACAAATCGCAAATATACATTGTGCTAAAGTAAGGACATAAGCACAAGATATAGTGCTGCAGTAAAACTTGCAAATTAAATGTGATTACATCAGATTTAGATTTTCAACGAGCAAAAATCTGTTGATATAAGGGCATTTCATTGATGATGAAAAAAATTCAAACATAAAATTTCTCTAAAATCAATTACTATTTGTAAAATCGTTTACTACTATATTTTGTGGAATAATGAGTTACAAAGCAGTAAAAATAACTACATTTTGTGTTTTTCTATTGACAGAACAACGGGCTTATGCTATTGTTTAACCCGCTAATATTTTAGGAGCAGATATGAAGATAACAGGTATTCAAAAGCTCACACTTCTCGATTATCCGGGAGTTGTCGCATGCACGGTATTTACGGCGGGATGTAATTTCAGATGTCCGTTTTGCCATAATTCCTCGCTAGTTCTGCCTGAGCAGATAGATGATAACTTCCTAGAAGACGATGAGGTGTTCGAGTTCTTAAAAAAACGCAGAGGAGTCCTTGACGGTGTTGCCGTTACAGGCGGCGAACCGCTCCTCAATGCAGATATAGCGGATTTTTTGGTAAAGGTTAAATCCCTTGGATACAAGATAAAGCTTGACACCAACGGCTCAAATCCGGAGCTTCTTTCGGATATAATACGAAACAAGCTTGTCGATCGTGTGGCCATGGATATAAAAAATGCACCGGAGGATTATGCAAAAACCGTTGGAATGGATAGCATTGATATTTCTGCTGTTGAACGCTCTAAAGAGATTCTTTTGTCCGGAAGCATCGATTATGAATTTCGTACTACTGTCGTAAAAGGAATTCATACAAGGGAAAGTCTTTTGGCTGCAGCAGAGTGGATACGCGGTGCCGAAGAATATTATCTGCAGCAGTTCAAAGATTCGGGCAACCTGATTTTGTCGGAAGGACTGACTGCCTACAACGAAAAAGAAATGGAATCGATGGCTGATGCTGTGCGGGAGATTGTCCCGTCGGTTTTAGTCCGGGGTATTTGAGAGAAAAAAGGGAGAATAAAAATGTACCAGATTATTAAGAGAGACGGAAAGATAGTTGATTTCGATATCACGAAGATTGCAAGCGCTATCAAAAAGGCATTTGAGGCAACTGATACCGAGTATACCGATGACATTATTGATTTCATTGCACTCAAGGTTTCGGCTGACTTCCTGCCCAAAATAAAAGATGGCTATGTGGCTGTTGAGGACATTCAGGACAGTGTTGAGGCTGTGCTGTCTCGCGGTGGATATGAGGGAGTTGCAAAGGCATATATACTCTACCGCAAACAGCGTGAAAAACTTCGCAACATGAAAAACACTTACCTTGACTATAAAGAAACCGTGAACAGCTATGTCAATGTTCTTGACTGGCGCGTCAAGGAGAACTCAACGGTAACTTACTCTGTAGGCGGTCTTATACTGTCAAACTCCGGCGCAATTACGGCAAACTACTGGCTCAGCGAGATATATGACGAAGAGATAGGCAATGCTCACCGTAACTGTGACCTGCATCTGCATGATTTGAGCATGCTCACCGGATACTGCGCAGGCTGGAGCCTTAAGCAGCTTATTCAGCAAGGCCTCGGCATTCCCGGAAAGATAAATTCCTCTCCGGCAAGCCATCTGTCAACTCTGTGCAATCAGATGGTAAACTTCCTCGGCATTATGCAGAACGAATGGGCCGGTGCTCAAGCTTTTTCAAGCTTTGATACATATCTTGCACCGTTTGTAAAGGTCGATAATCTTACATATAAAGAAGTTAAGCAGTGCATCCAGTCGTTCATTTTCGGCGTGAATACGCCGTCACGATGGGGAACACAGGCTCCTTTCTCTAATATCACCCTTGATTGGACAGTACCTTCGGATCTTAAGGATATGCCCGCAATAGTAGGAGGCAAAGAACAGAATTTCACCTACGGCGACTGCGTAGAAGAAATGGCAATGGTAAACAAGGCATTTATCGATATCATGATTGAGGGCGATGCCAACGGCCGAGGATTCCAGTATCCGATTCCCACTTACTCCATAACCCGTGATTTTGACTGGTCTCCAACAGAGAATAACAGACTGCTGTTCGAAATGACCGCAAAATACGGAACCCCGTATTTCTCCAACTATATCAATTCCGATATGGAGCCCTCGGATGTTCGCAGTATGTGCTGCAGACTGCGTCTTGATCTGCGTGAGCTTCGCAAGAAATCAGGCGGTTACTTCGGATCCGGAGAGAGCACTGGCTCAATAGGCGTTGTTACAATTAATATGCCGCGCATAGCTTATCTTGCATCCGATGAAGCCGATTTCTTCAAACGGCTCGACAAAATGATGGATATTGCCGCGCGCTCTTTGAAGGTCAAGCGCAATGTCATAACAAAGCTTCTTAACGAAGGGCTTTATCCGTACACGAAGTATTATCTCGGAAACTTCGATAACCATTTCTCAACTATAGGACTTGTCGGTATGAACGAGGCCGGACTCAACGCAAAGTGGATTCGTGCGGATATGACGACAGAAAAGTGCCAGGAATTCACCAAGAAGGTTCTCAATCATATGCGTGAGCGGCTTTCCGACTACCAGGAACAGTACGGCGACCTTTACAACCTCGAAGCAACACCTGCTGAGAGCACGTCGTATCGTCTTGCAAAGCACGATGTTGAGCAGTTCCCCGACATCATCACCGCTTCTCAAGGTGACACTCCTTACTACACAAACTCCAGCCATCTGCCCGTAAGCTATACGGATGATATCTTCTCCGCCCTGGATATCCAGGACGAGCTTCAGACGCTTTACACATCGGGTACAGTCTTCCACGCATTCCTGGGTGAGAAATTGCCAGATTGGCAGGCCGCTGCAAATCTTGTGCGCAAAATTGCGGAGAACTATAAGCTGCCGTACTATACGATAAGTCCGACATACTCTGTCTGCAAGAACCATGGTTATCTTAAGGGCGAGCAGTTTACATGTCCTGAGTGCGGCGAGAGTGCTGAGGTATACAGCCGCATTACCGGATACTATCGTCCTGTGCAGAACTGGAATGCAGGCAAAACACAGGAATACAAGGAACGCAAAGAATATAATATAGGAACGAGCGTACTTAAGCACAAAGGCCCACTGCATCCTGAAGCAAAACCTGAGCAGGAGCCGGCTGTTGAAGAAGAAACATGTGAAAACTCAACAGGCAAGCGCACCATTCTTTTCACACGCGAGAATTGCCCGAACTGCCGTATAGTTTACAACTACATCGACAAAGCAGGTCTTGACTGTGAGAAGATTATGGCAGAGGAGAATGTCGAACTTGCGATGTCCTATGGCGTGAAACAGGCACCGACGCTTGTCATCGTTGACGGCGAGCATGTCGAAAAGTTTGCCGGTGCGCCTGCGATAAAGAACTATCTGTTTAAATAAGAGAATAAGCGAAGGCAAAGCAATGCATGATATAATAATCATTGGCGGAGGGCCGGCAGGATTAACTGCCGCCCTCTACGCTTTAAGAGCGGGAAAAACCGTTCTTGTAATAGAAAAAAGCACATTCGGAGGCCAGATAACATGGTCGCCAAAGGTTGAAAACTTTCCGGGTATACCGTCAATCTCCGGAGCAGAGCTCGGAGATAAGTTTACAGCCCAGGCAATGGAGCAGGGGGCAGAGCTCGAACTCGATGAGGTCGTATCCGTTGAACTTGACGGCAATATAAAGCGCGTCAGGACAGATTTTGGCGGAGCTTTCGAGTCAAAAGCTCTCATCATCGCCTCCGGGGCCAGACCGCGCACCCTCGGAGTACCGGGAGAGGAAGAACTCACCGGCAACGGCGTATGTTTCTGCGCAGTGTGCGACGGAGCTTTTTACAAGGGCAGGGAAGTAGCGGTTAACGGCGGAGGAAATTCCGCCCTGCAGGACGCAATGCTCCTGAGCGATATATGCTCCAAGGTTTATCTTATCCACCGCCGTGATACATTCCGCGGTGAAGCAAAACTCGTAGAGGCGCTCAAAGCAAAAGACAATGTCGAATTTGTCCTTAACAGCAATATAACATCTCTGCTCGGTCAAAACGAACTCAGCGGAGTGCGCGTAAGCGATAAAAACGGAAATGAGCGCGAAATTGCGGTCGACGGTCTGTTTGTCGCAATAGGTCATGCGCCCGATAACGGCATATTCTCATCGCTCATTGAGCTTGACGAGGGCGGCTACGCTGCCTCGGACGAGAGCTGCGTGACAAAAACACCGGGTGTTTTTGTCGCGGGAGACTGCCGTAGAAAAGCTGTCCGTCAGCTTACTACCGCCGCCGCCGACGGATCGGCCGCCGCACTTGCCGCATGTCGGTACATAGATTCACTTGAATAACAGAAAATCCGGAAGATGATCTCAGTCTTCCGGATTTTTCAAAGGAGATAAGCCGTGAGTAAAAACAATTCAAAATCATATCTGATGCTAATATCCTCAATGCTCATTTTCGGCACGATTGGAATATTCAGAAGATACATTCCGTTGTCGTCCGGCATGCTTGCGTTTTCGCGCGGACTGATGGGCGGAGTATGCCTGCTTGCATTCGTTCTCATATCGGGCAGAAAGCTCGAAAAGATTGCCGTCAAAAAATTCTGGCTGCTTGCTTTGACCGGAGCCATCATGGGGCTGAACTGGATGTGCCTTTTTGAGGCATATAACTACACCGAAGTGTCAACTGCCACCATGTGCTATTATATGCAGCCAACCATTGTAATTCTGCTCTCGCCGCTCGTCTTCCGCGAAAAGCTTACGGCGAGAAAGCTCCTGTGCGCTGTGACGGCAATTATCGGAATGCTGTTTGTCTCAGGTGTGATTGAGGGCGGCTACATCCGGGCGCAGGACATTAGAGGCATATTTTTCGGATTGGCGGCCGCCGTGCTTTATTCCGCTGTCGTTATCATGAATAAAAAAGTTCAGATAAGCGACGATTATGAAAAGACGATAATTCAGCTTGTGTCTGCCGCGGTCTTACTCATTCCGTATCTGCTGCTCACAGAGGACTTTTCGTCAATAAATCTCGATTCAACTGCACTTGTCATGGTGCTCATCGTCGGCATTGTCCACACGGGCATAGCCTATGCGTTCTATTTCGGCAGCATGAACGGCCTGAAAGCTCAGTCCGTCGCCGTCCTCAGCTACATTGATCCGGTTTTCGCACTCGTTTTGTCTTCCGCCGTCCTCGGTGAAACGCTTTCTTTTCTCGGAATAATCGGCGCTGTCATGGTAATCGGCTCGGCAATCATCAGCGAACTGCACGCATAACGGCATAAATATAGAAAATTTAAACCGACTGTCATAAAGTATACTTTTTGACATTAGCCCTCTGAAAAAAATTGTGCAGCAAAAGCTACAAAAAGTCGAGCGAGGATTTATTGAATATGCCAATTTTGCTGACATTACATTGATTTTTGTTGAAATCATGAGTAAAATATTGCCTGTAAAAGTCATTGTTAGGTTAGACAAAATGGTCGTATAGGAGGGTTCCATGAAGAAAAGAATATTAAGCCTGATAACGGCAGTGGCGCTGATA
>CAVAPG010000108.1:0-5811 GCA_963590435.1 bacterium | reverse complement strand
ACTTCCGCACACAGCAAAGGAAATACCGTACAATTACATAGATTGTCGTGACTACCAAATGATATGCGGATACAGAAAAAAATTTAATGTTCCAAGTCAATGGCAGGGCAAGAAAATTATATTGCGCTTTGATGGTGCCGCGCATGAAGCAACAGTCTTTTGCAACGGAGAAAAGGCCGGATACCACGCGTGCGGTTACACAGCCTTTAGCGTAGATATAAGCGAATATGTAAAATACGGAGAGGAAAACACGGTTGATGTTCGCCTTGATACGAGGGAAAGTTTGAATATTCCTCCGTTCGGCTTCGTGATTGATTATTTGTGCTACGGCGGTTTATATCGTGAAGTTACGCTCGAAGTAAAGGACAATGATTATATAAAGGAAGCACTTATAGAAAACACCGGACTGCATGAAATTCGCGTAAGAATATACAGCGATTGCGAAAATGTTGTGACCGATATAGTTGACGAAAACAATATTATAATTGCGTCAGCTCTCGGAAAATCGTTCGAGCTCGATGTTCCGGAGGCAAAACTATGGTCAGTTGATTCACCGACCTTGTATACTGCCCGCGTTCGCGCAATGCGAAATAATAAATGTGTGGACGAAAAATGTCTGCGTTTTGGCTTCAGGACTGTTGAATTTAAAAGCGACGGATTTTATCTGAACGGCAATAAGCTGAAACTCAGAGGACTTAATCGACATCAGGCATACGCATATGTTGGATATGCAATGCCTAAATCAATTCAGGAGCTCGATGTTGAAATATTAAAATTTGAACTTGGCGTAAATGCAGTCAGGACATCACACTATCCTCAGTCTCAGCACTTTTTGTCGCGATGCGATGAACTCGGCCTGCTTGTATTCACAGAAATACCCGGCTGGCAGCATATTGGAAATGATGAATGGAAACAGCAGGCTGTAATTAACACCGACGAAATGATACGTCAATATATGCATCATCCGTCTATTATGCTGTGGGGTGTCAGAATAAACGAATCTCAGGACTGCGACAAGCTTTATCGCAGAACCAATGCCGTTGCACACACACTTGACTCCGGACGACAGACCAGCGGCGTCAGATACATTGAAAAAAGTCACCTGCTGGAGGACGTTTATGCATATAACGACTTTTCGCACAGCGGAGACAATGAGGGACTTAAACCTAAAAAATCGGTGACAAATAAAAAAAACAAGGCGTATCTTATCTCAGAATGCAACGGTCATATGTTTCCGACAAAACCGTTCGATGACGAGAGGCACAGACTTAACCACGCCCTGCGTCATGCCAAGGTGCTTGATGCAATGTATGCCGCTGAAGATATCTGCGGAATTTTTCCGTGGTGTATGTTTGACTACAATACGCATCAGGATTTCGGAAGCGGCGACGGCATTTGCTATCACGGTGTTATGGATATGTTCCGCAATCCAAAGCTTGCGGCAGCCGTTTATGCAAGTCAGAGTGAAGCCGAGCCCTGCTGCGTTGTGTCATCCTCAATGGATATAGGCGAACATCCGGCAGGGGATATAGGCAATGTTTACGTCTTCACGAATGCAGACAGCATAAAGCTTTATAAAGATGGAATATTTGTCAGGGAATTTTACCCGGCACATAATAAATACCCCGCACTTCCGCATCCACCTGTTATCGTAGACGATTTTATCGGTGAGATGCTTATGACGCAGGAGGGCTTCGACGAAAAAACCGCGGCAACTGTAAAAGAATGCATGACTGCTGTTGCAAAATTCGGACCCAGCTCATTGCCACCTAAAATACTTGCCAAATTTGCCAATCTGATGCTTTTTAAAGGGCTTAAATTTTCCGGCGGAGTTGAGCTGTACGGGAAGTATGTCGGCAATTGGGGAGGAGAGGCAACAAAGTGGCGTTTTGATGCCGTAATAGATGGTAATGTAGTGTGCTCGGTAACGCGCTCTCCCGGACAGACTGTTCACCTTGATGTGACGGCACATAAGACAATTCTTTGCGAAGATGAAACATACGATGCTGCCGCTGTGCGAATTCGCGCTGTAGACGAATACGGCAACCTCGCCCCATATTGGCAGGAGCCTGTTGTTCTTAAATGCTCAGGCCCGATTGAGCTCATAGGTCCGGATATAATATCCTTGAAAGGCGGCTCCGGCGGGTGCTATATAAAAACAATCGGAATATCAGGCGATGCGGTTCTCAGCGTAAACGGCATTGACATAAAATTTAACATAAAATAAGAAGTTTCTAGACTAAATGTTTGGTGCAGCCTATCCTCTTCGGACGGTTACACCAACATTTAGTTTAGAACCTGAATATCTCACTGAGATTATAGAAAAATCGAGTATTCATAGGTCAGAAACCTTACGAATACTCGATAAGTGGTCGGAGTGGGGAGACTTGAACTCCCGGCCTCTTGGTCCCGAACCAAGCGCGCTACCAACTGCGCTACACCCCGAAACAGCTTTTATATTATAATAAGTGCCGGCAAGCTTGTCAAGAATTATTTGCTTTATAATAAAAATCCATTAATCATTTGCTATTGTAAAAAATGTTTCGATGATGTAAAATTAACTGATTTTCAATTAACGGAGCTATATATGGACAAACGACTTGAACGAATATTGCCGAAGGTGCAGAAGCCCGCACGCTACACCGGAGGAGAATTTAATCAGATTATAAAGAACAAAGACGAGGTCGAACTGCGTCTTGCCTTCTGCTTTCCGGATACATATGAGATAGGCATGTCTAACCTCGGCATGGGTATATTATATTCAACGATGAATGAATTGCCGTATGTTTGGTGCGAGCGTGTATATGCTCCCTGGGGCGATATGTACGATCAGATGAAACAAAATAACATACCTCTGTATGCCCTTGAAAGCGGAGACCCAATATCCGAGCACGATGTTCTGGCTTTTTCAATTGGCTATGAGATGGCATATACCACTGTCCTTGATATGATTGACATGGCAGGTCTGCCAATCCGCAGTGCCAATCGAAAGGACCTGCTGCCTATTGTGATTGCTGGTGGAACAGCAGCGCTTAACCCCGAACCTATGGCAGATTTTATTGATGTTTTCCTGCTCGGCGAGGGCGAAGAAATGAATAATGAATTTCTTGCGCTTCTGCGCATTGCAAAAGCTGAAAACTGGACGAAATTGAAATTCTTAGAGCAGGCAGCGCACATAAAAGGAGTTCTGATTCCATCGTTCTATACGCCGGTTTTAAATGAAGATAACACGATTAACCACTTTGATGTTCACCAAGGCGCCCCTGAGAGAGTCACAAAGCGTATAGTTGAAGATTTAAACTCAGTTCATTTCCCGCTTTCTCCGATTGTGCCTTCAACAGAGGTCGTACACGACAGAGTAAATCTTGAGCTTTTCCGTGGCTGTGTTCGCGGCTGTCGATTTTGTCAGGCAGGGCATGTTTATAGACCGATTCGTGCAAAGTCTCCAAAGCTTCTTGCCGAGCAGGGTAAGGCACTGCTCAAAAATACGGGATGTCAGGATATTACGCTCCTTTCGCTTAGTTCAAGCGACTATCGCTGCCTGTCAGAGCTTTGCGATGAGCTGCTTGAATACTGTGAACCACGGAGCATAGGATTATCTCTTCCTTCTCTGCGCGCCGATAATTTCTCCATAGATATTATGCACCGCATTCAGAAAACACGTAAAAGCGGCCTTACATTTGCACCTGAAGCCGGAAGCCAAAGACTTCGCGATGCTATCAACAAAAATGTCAGGGAAGAAGATCTCCTGAACACATGCCGCCTTGCCTTTGAAGGCGGATGGAATACGATTAAGCTCTATTTCATGCTTGGTTTGCCGACTGAAACAGATGAGGATATACTTGGTATTGCTGAACTTGCAAATCAGGTATTGCACACATGGCGGCTTTATTCGAAAAACAAGAACAGGGGAGTGCGTATAACGGTTTCAACATCCTGCTTTGTGCCGAAGCCGCATAGTCCGTTCCAGTGGGAGCAGCAGGTAACAATGGAAGAATATATACGCAGGGTTCATCTTTTGCGCGACAATATGAAAGCAAAAAATGTTGTATACAACTGGCATGATCCGCAGACAAGCTATATTGAAGCAACCCTTTCGCGCGGCGACCGACGCATGGGAAAGGTTATAGAAAATGTGTGGAGAGACGGTGGACGGCTTGAGGCATGGAGCGACTATTTCTCGTTTGAACGCTGGATGAAGGCATTTAACAATGCCGGAGTCGACCCTGTGTTTTATGCCAACCGCGAAAGAGAAAAAAATGAGATTATGCCGTGGGATATAGTAGATGTCGGCGTACGCAAGGTTCACCTATGGCATGAACGCGAGCAGGCGTATAAATCAGAGCTGTCTCCGGACTGCCGCAGACAGTGTTCAGCCTGCGGAGCGGCAAAGTTGCTCAACGGAGGAAAATGCGATGGATAAATACAGAATGTTTTTTTCAAAAACCGGTAGAGCAATCTATATATCACATCTTGACTTGATGCGAACCGTAACCCGTGCCTTCATGCGCGCAGAATGCAGACTGAAATACTCCGAGGGCTTTAATCCGCACCCTAATATATCCATAGCTTTGCCGTTGTCCGTCGGCTGCGAAAGTATATGCGAGATTATGGATTTCAAAATGCTTGAAGATATGCCATGCGATGAGATTAAGAATCGTTTGTCTGTTCAATTTCCGGAAGGAATAGAAGTGCTTGATATATACGAACCGGAACGCAAAGTCAAGGAAATAAAATGGCTTAGTGTAAGTGGAGTGTTTGAATTTGATGACCGCAGTGCAGAGGACATGGTTGAAAAGCTAAACTTGTTCTATTCTGCGGATAGCATCGTAATTGAGAAAAAGACCAAGCGCGGTGTAGGCAAGAGTGATATTCGTCCTGCAATAAAGGAAATTACGTTTGAGCCGGATTGCGAAAATGTAAAAATGAATGCTCTGATTTCGGCGCAGGAGCCGACTCTTAATCCAGAGCTTTTTGCGGAGGCATTGCGTCAGCTTGCACCTGATGTTGCGCCTGATTTTGCCAAATTCAAACGGCTTGAACTTTATGACGATCAAATGCAGGTTTTCAGATAAAAACTCTTGCATTTTCAATGCTTTTATGATAATATTCTTAAGCTTGTGTTAAAACAAGCTATCAAGCGGTCCTCTGCCGAAGCCTTAAGGGAGCTCTACGGCACGAACGCCTTAAGAAAAGGAAGGATTAGACTTATGGATCTGATCAAAATTCTCAGCGAGCAGTACATGAAGCCCGAACTGCCCGAGCTCAATGTCGGCGATACTGTTCGTATCACCGTTCGCGTAAAAGAAGGCAGCCGTGAGCGCAACCAGGCTTTCGAAGGCACAATTATTGCAAAAAAGCATGGCGGCATCAACGAGACCATCACTGTCCGCCGCATCTCTTACGGTGTAGGCTGCGAGAAGGTCTTCCCCGTACACTCTCCGTCCATCGTTTCTGTTGAGACAGTTCGTCGCGGCAAGGTTCGCAGAGCAAAACTCTACTATCTGCGCGAGCGCGTCGGCAAGAGAGCAAAGGTCAAAGAGCGTCTGTAATCGCAAAGACCTGTTATCGGATCAAAAAAAGCGGCTTGTGCCGCTTTTTTTGTTGCCTAAATATATGTTTATCGTGTATAATACATTGATAAACTCCTGCAAGAGGTAATTTTAAAATGAAGAAAAATAAAATAAAGAAGACCGAGACGGCAAAGCCTGAAACGACAACAAGAGGCGAGATATACGATTGGATGCAAAGTCTTGTTTTTGCGTTGATAATCTGTATTGTTGCATTTGTTTTCTTTTTCCGGGTAGTTGA
>CAVAPG010000107.1:0-5824 GCA_963590435.1 bacterium | reverse complement strand
TTACACAGGGGCGCCAAGGACATGGGTTTTACTCATGCCGGTCTATTTATCTGCAGCGCAAAGCATAACAGGCAACCCCTCAGTCAGCTCTCGCTGACAGCTCCCCTTACACAGGGGCGCCAAGGCTGGTGGGCATTACGCTTGCCGCTCGGTTTCACATGGGTGCCGAGGGCACGGCCGATGAGGTTGCCGCACTATTTCAAATGAGTTCAAATGCAAAAATTCAGATTTTCGTCGGATAACAGCATGCAACAAAAATTTTTTACGGAGGAAAATGACATGGCTTTAACTGCCGAGCGTATCTGCCAGCTCAACGAGCTTTGCAGGCGCTTCAGAATCGACGTTTTGACTGCGATACACGCAGCCCAGTCCGGTCACCCCGGCGGCTCGCTTTCAGTGTGCGAGATACTGACGTATCTCTATCAGGAGCACATGAATATAGACGCCGCCAAGCCCGATGATCCCAACCGCGACAGACTTGTTCTCTCGAAGGGTCACGCAGCTCCGATGCTCTACCGCAACCTCGCGGAAAAGGGCTTCTTCCCAGTTGAGGACATGATGACACTGCGCCGCATGGGCGGCCTTGCAGGCCATCCGAACATGCACACACCCGGTGTCGAGATGCCGGGAGGACCGCTCGGTCAGGGCTTCCCCGCCGCACAGGGCATGGCGATGGCGCTCAAGCTCAACAATTCACCTGTCAAGGTGTACGCCGTTCTCGGCGATGGCGAGCTCAACGAGGGCGTTATCTGGGAAACCGCGATGAGCGCACCCAAGTTCAAGCTTGATAATCTTATTGCCATAGTCGACTGCAACAAGGTTCAGCTCGACGGCACGACCGATGAGGTTATGCCGCTGCGCGATCTGGCCGCCAAGTGGGAGGCCTTCGGATGGACGGTGCTCGAGTGCGACGGACACGATATCGAGTCGCTCGATTTCTGCATAAACGTTGCCGACGCGGCAGTCGATGTGCCGACGGTTATAATCGCAAACACCGTCAAGGGCAAGGGCGTCTCCTTCATGGAGGGCAAGAGCGCATGGCACGGCAAGGCGATAGACGATGACAGCTTCGCAAAGGCGATGGAGGAACTGGGAGGTGCAGTCAATGCCTAAGCAGATAAGAGAAGTTTACGGTTCCGTACTCGCGGAGCTGGGCGATACCAACGAGGACATCGTTGTTTTCGACGCAGACCTTTCAGGCTCGACCAAGAGCGGCATTTTTGCCAAGGCTCACCCCGAAAGATTTTTCAACATGGGCATAGCCGAGCAGAACATGGTAGCCTCCGCCGCCGGCATGGCGACCTGCGGCAAAATTCCGTTTGTCAACACCTTCACGGTGTTCCTGACCTCGCTCGGACTCCTTTCCGCGCGCGATCAGATATGCTACGCAAATCTCAATGTCAAATTCGCCGGCGCATACTGCGGCATGAGCGATGCTCTTGACGGAGCAAGTCACCACGCAACAGAGGATATAGCCTTCATGCGCGCACTGCCGAATATGAAGGTCATCGCTCCGGCAGACGCCGAAGCGGCACGCTGGGCGACAAAATACGCAGTTGATAACTACGGCCCGGTATACCTGCGTCTCAGCCGTGAGGCATATCCCGATCTCTACGCCGAGGGCACGAAGTTTGAGCTCGGGAAGGGTGCAGTCGTGCGCGATGGCAGCGACGTCACGGTTATCGCCTGCGGCATCATGGTTCACAAGGCAATCGAAGCTGCCGAAATTCTCGCAGAGCGCGGAGTGTCGGTGCGTGTTGTCGATATGTATTCCATAAAGCCCATTGACAGCGAGCTTATAAGAAAGTGCGCATCCGAAACCGGTGCCATCGTCTGCGCCGAGGAGCATAACATCCACGGCGGTCTCGGTTCTGCAGTCGCGGAGGTTCTTGCCAAATACGGCTGCGCCGCTCCGACGGAATATGTCGGCATTCAGGACACCTTCACGGAGTCTGCACCGTATAAAGAGCTTCTTGCCAAATACGGCATCGATGCGCAGGGCGTTGTCTCCGGCATCGAAAAGGTGCTCGAGAGAAAGAAATAAAACCAGCAAATTTCGCCGGCATCTGCCGGAAAAAGAAGGTCAATTATGAACAGCTTTTTTGCTCCCGGAAGAACCGAGCTTGCCGGAAACCACACCGACCATCAGAAGGGCCGCGTGCTTGCATCCGCAGTTAACAAGGGCATCCACGCTTCTGTCGAGCCGAATTTCAACAATGTTGTGCGGATAAAATCGGCAGGCTTCCCCGACTTCATGGTCGATCTGTTTGATCTTGATATGCATCCGGAGGAGTTTGGCTCCTCGAAGGCTCTCGTGCGCGGAGTGGCATCGGCAATGTTCGATATCGGTGCAAACTTCGGCGGCTTTGACGCGACGATAGAAAGTGAGCTCAACGCCGGCTCGGGACTCAGCTCCTCGGCGGCATTTGCGGTGCTCATGTGCAAGATATTCAACGGACTGTACAACAATTCGGAGCTTGAGCCGCAGGCGATAGCGCGTATTGCCCAGCAGGCGGAGAATCTGCATTTCGGCAAGCCCTGCGGACTTATGGATCAGCTTGCCTGTGCTCTCGGCAAGGCGGTGTATATAGACTTCCTGACGGGCGAGATTACCCCCGTCAACGCCGATTTTTCACGCATGGGACTCACGCTCTGCCTCACGGACACCGGCGGAAGCCACGCGGGACTTGACACAAGCTATGCCCGTATTCCCGCGGATATGCGTCTTATTGCAAGCTTCTTCGGCAAGGAGCTTCTCGGTGAGGTCGATCCCGATGATTTCTACGCCAAGAAATGGGACACCGCAGACCGCCCCGTGCGCAGGGCAAAGCACTTCTTCGACGAAAACGCCAGAGTTCCGAAGATGCGCGATGCGCTTATCGAGGGCAACGCCGAGGAATATATGCGCCTTATGAACGAATCGGGCCGCTCATCGGAAAAGCTTCTCAACAACATCGTAACGAGCGCGACCGATGACCGTAAGCTTGAAACCGGTCTGTATCTCAGCTCCAAGCTGCTTGACGGCGTTGGAGCGTGGCGTGTTCACGGCGGCGGATTTGCCGGCTGTGTGCAGGCGCTTATGCCGGAGGATTTCTTCCCGAAATACAAAGCCGAGATGGAAGACGCCTTCGGTGTCGGCTCATGCTGTGAGCTGAAGCTCGGATAATCGGACAAGGAGGCTCATTATGAATCTTTTCGATTCCCTTTCCACGATAAAGCTCGGCAGCATATCGCTCAGCTCAATTCTGTCGGCGCTTGTTGTCTACATCATCTGCTACGTTGCGATTAAAATTCTGTGCAGGGCATTTGAAAAAATGCTCAATGCCAGCCGCCATCTGGATGCAAGTCTCAAGTCGTTTTTCCGCAGCGCCATAAAGGCCTCGCTGTGGACGATTGCGGTTATTATAATCGCCGGTACGCTGGGAATTCCGGTGACGAGCCTTGTTGCGGTCCTGTCGGTTGCCGGCGTTGCGCTCTCGCTTGCGCTGCAGGGACTTCTGTCCAACCTGTTTTCCGGCATAACCATTCTGACCACGCATCCGTTCAAGGTCGGCGATTATGTCGAGATAGGCGGTCAGGAGGGAACGGTCAAGAGCATCGGTCTTTTCTACACGGGCATCGCCACGGTGGATAACCGCATAGTCTATGCGCCCAACGGCAACGTGACCTCAGGTCAGATAATAAACCACACCGCCGAGGATCTGCGCCGCGTAGTGATTGCCGTCACCGCGTCGTACGACAGCGCTACCGAGGATGTGCGCGCGGCGTGTCTGGACGCAATCGCGATGACAGACACGGCTCTTTCAGAGCCTGCACCCTTTGTCGCAATAAAAAACTACGGCAGCAGCTCGATTGAATACACAGTCCGCGCATGGTGCAAGAGCTCCGACTACTGGGACACGTTCTTCGGTCTGAATGAAAATCTGCGCGTCTGCTTTGAAAAGCACGGCGCCGAAATGAGCTATGACCATCTCAACGTTCATCTGACCAACGAGAAATAAGCCCCGCACTTTAATATTAAAATCACGAAAAACCTCCGATTTCTCGGAGGTTTTTTAATCTTTAAGCACTGTTTGGTTTTTTCGGTTTTTATCTCGCGTATCGGTTTATGAACTCCGCACGGGTTTTCGAATACATAATCTTCTGGCTGCTGTACAGTCCGAAATAGCCCGAGAGCATATACGATATGCCGCATGCCAGAGCAAAATACAGAAGCTCGCCCGAGCCGAACAGCTCAACCGACAGGATAATCGATGCGATCGGACAGTTGACAGCGCCGCAGAACACCGCAACAAGCGCAATAGCTGCGGCAAACTGCGCAGGGATGCCGAGAATGGGACCGAGCATACAGCCGAGGGTCGCACCTATGAACATTGTCGGGACAATTTCGCCGCCCTTGAAGCCGAAGCCTATTGTCACTACGGTGAAAATTATCTTCCACAGAAAGCCCCACGTCGGAGCCTTGCCCTCGCCGAGCGCGGAAGAGATTATATCCGTGCCGGTGCCGTTGTAGCTCTCATCGCCGATGACAAGCGTAAGTCCGATGATTATAAGTCCGCCGAGGAACACGCGCAGGTATATGTTTTTTATCCTGCTCTTTGCAAAATGCTCCGTCCTGTGCATGGCAACGCAGAACACGATGCTGACAAGCGCACAGACAACGGCAAGTCCGCACACACGCAGCGACATTCCGAGCTGCAGCGGCAGAAGCTCAACGGTATAACGCATAGGCTCAATGCCGAACAGAAGCGACACCGCATAGGCAGTGACCGAGGCGACCAGACACGGGATAAGCCCCGAATAGTACAATATGCCGACCGATATGACCTCAAGGGCGAATATCGTCGCCGTCAGCGGAGTTCCGAACAGGGCCGCAAACACCGCACTCATGCCGCAAAGCGTGACAAGGCGCATGTCCTTATCGTCAAGCCTCAAAAGACTGCCCACATGATAGCCGATGCCGCCGCCTATCTGAAGCGCCGCGCCCTCGCGTCCGGCAGAGCCGCCGAACAGATGCGTGATGGCCGTTGCGATGAATATTACGGGAATGAGAAGAATCGGCACCTTTTCGCCGTCGTGTATCGAGTCGATTATATTATTCGTGCCCTCGCCCTCCATACGGGTGACGCGATAGAGCAGTGCAATGGCAAGTCCGCCGACCGGCAGAAGAAACACAAGCCACGGGTATCTCGCCCTGAAGTCGGTTACATACTCGACCGTCATATGAAACGCCGAGCCCACCAGACCGCACACCAGTCCGGTCACGACCGCCAGCAGCACCCAGCGATAAAATGTTCTGAAATATTTTCCGGCACTTAACGCGCCGCTTTTTAGCTTATCCAATTTCTCACCTTCATGACAAAACTTTATTATATCTTTATATATCCGAAAAATCAATGCCGATCAGCACGGCATTCGGGTATTTAATTTTCTTAAACAAAAACCGAACAAAACCGAAAAAAAGCAAATTAAACCGAGCAAAAGGCTACTAATAACATAAGACATAAGACATAAAACATAAGACATAAAACATATAACACAAGACATGTATATATGCGCACGTGATGTGAGATAAATTTTCGGTTGCTTTTTTTAGTTTGCTTTTTTAGTTTGTTGTGTGAGTTTGCTGTGTGTGAATAACAGCACAGCAAGCGTAAAAACCACCACCCTTGGCTCCCCTGTGTAAGGGGAGCCAAGGACATGGGTTTTACACTTGCTGTGCTGTTTTAACTGCAGTGTTAGCCGCAACAGCAACCCCTCAGTCAGCTTTCGCTGACAGCTCCCCTTACACAGGGGCGCCAAGGACATGGGTTTTACTCATGCC
>CAVAPG010000106.1:0-5868 GCA_963590435.1 bacterium | reverse complement strand
CTCTCGGCGTTGTTATCGGTGCGCACACCGGCCCCGGCCTGCTCACGGTGTTCTATATCTGCAATAGCCGCCAGCCGTGATAAATAAAAAATATATAATTAAAAGCTCCCTCTGAGAGGGAGCTTTTATTCAGCCTGTCAAAGAACCACTGTTTTCGCATCCTGAAAACAGTGGTTCTTGCGTATATTGTTGAAAAAAGTCGCTGAAACAGCGAAAAAGCGGAGTTGTTCCAACTCCAATTTGCCAGCTTTTTTAGATTCATGGCAGCATATTTGAGCCTCACCCAGTTCGTCACTCGGGCCAGACCTCGATGATGTGTATAACGCATCGCGTGTTTCTCTTTTGCATCCGCAAAGACCCGTTCTATCGTTTCCTTGCGTTTGGCATATATATCCTTACCGCGATCCGCCTTTCGTATCTGTTCCGCCAAGTCCAAATACTCCTGCCAGATGTGCGTCGTGTGCATCTTTTGCCCTTTTTCGTTTGCTCCGCACCTTGCCTTGAAGGGACAGTCCTTACAGCTCGCAGGTGTGCTGCGGTATATCCTTTTACCGTCTCTGTCGGTCGTTGTATGTTTTAATATCCCGCCGTGCGGGCAGATGTATGTGTCATTCGCAGGGTTCATGGCTTGTATCTGTCTTTCTTCCCGTTATATCTCGTGTACGGCAGGACGGGGACCTTCCCGTCATCCAAGGTCTTCTTTGCTATCCACGGCGTTTTATAGTCGGCATCCATTGTTACAAACTCTACATCGTATTTGCCTGTTACTTCGTCATATATCTTATCCCATGCCACACTGTCATGTACATTCCCAGCGGTCACCTCTACTCCAAGCACAAATCCCTTGTGTTGCAGGCCGTGGGTGCTTCATAGGCAAACTGCCTTTCACGCTCGCCTTTAACGAACATTCCGCTGTCGGGATCTGTTGTGGATACCGTCTTTTGCGCTATTTCTCCGCCGTCGGGCGTATCGTCGTCATCATCGTCCTCGATCGGCTTCTTGCCGAGCTTTTCCCGTTCGGCATTTACTTCCTGACGAAGCTGTTCGGAATATACTTTGGCCGCTTTTGCTACCTGTTCCTTTCGGAACTTCTTTTTATTTGCGCTGGCCTTTATATGCGTTCCGTCAATGAAGATCACGCTTGGGTCTACCATCCTGTTATTAAGCGCCTTGTTTAAAAATATGCTCAAATATCTCTTCCGACAGTTCTTCGGGGAAGCGTTTGCAGAAAGCATAGCTGACTGTCGCAAAGTGCGGGATATTGTCCATCAGACTGTAGCCCAAAAACCAACGGTAAGAAAGTGTGTCCTGCATCTGCTTGTATGTCTGCCGGAGTGAGGGTATGCCGAACAGGTGCTGGATGAGTACCATCTTGATGAGTACCACGGGGTCTGTTCCCGACCTGCCGTTGTCGTGACAATAGTATGGATCCGGACGCTCATACAGCCAGTCATAGTCCATCACCTTTTCTATTTTGCGCAGCAGATGATCCTTCGGCACTAGCATGTCCAGATCCACAATGACAACTTTGTTCCGCCCGTCCTTTTTCCATTCTTCCATAAAAACACCCCCGTTTCTTTTGTTATACCAGAAACGAGGGCTAATTTGAAGTTCTTTGACAGGCTGTTGCGCTTATTCGTCTGCGATGCAGGCATCAAGTGCCTGATGCATATATTCCTTGAGCGTATCAAGCTCCTCGACAGAGCCTCGCGTGATACACCAGCGTGACACGAAGCCCTGCAGGACATAATACAAAAAACGGATGCAGAAATCAACTGGTTTGTTGAATTTCACTTCGCCATGTTCGGCACTGTAACGCAGTATCTCTTCTAGGCTCTCTTGGATATTCCCTGACTGTAGATACTCCGGACTTTTTAGAATAGTCTGCTGTAAAAAAATTACCCATTCCCGTCCGAGCTTTTTAAAAAACTCAATATCTACATCAAGGTAGCGGTCTATCAGTTCTCTCAGCGGCATCGTACCGATAAGGGGCTCGATCTCATCGATAAGCTTGCAGTCGAGCATCTGCACATAGTGCTTTACAACAAGCTCTTCCTTTGTTTTGAAATGATGATAAAACGCGCCCTTGGAAAGTCCGCACTGTTGACATATCATATCGACCGTTATCTCGTCGAAAGAATGCTCCTCGAACAATTTCATCGATTCCCGTATTATTTTGCACTTTGTTTCGTTTGCTTGGTATTTGCGGTTATTCACAGCGTTGCTCCTTAAAAATCGTTACCAGCATATAATAATAGCCACCAGCAAAAAAATCAAGTTTTTTCGGTGCCCAACAGCTTTGACAAAATCCGCGAAATTGTGCTTGACAATTAGCAAACAATGTGAGATAATTCACATACCAGAGTCGGCGACTTGAGTATGTGAAGCGCGCGCAAAAAGAGTTTTGTTCACATCGCCCAGCGATGATGACTACATTCTGGAGGAATGTCAATGAAAAAAGGAATCCATTATGCATGGGTCATACTGGCATGCTGCTGCGTAATGATGATGGTTGGCATCGGCATCTTTAACAGCTGTGCGGGTATTTTCTTCATGCCTGTAAGCAAGGAGCTCGGTATCGGTGTCGGTCAGCTGTCTTTGTACATTACGATCCAGTCACTTGTCTCCATGTTCATCATGCCTTTCACGGGCAAGCTTTTCAACAAGGTCAACATCCGTGTGCTGCTCGGCGGAGCATTCGCACTGCTGGCCGTGGCGTTCGGCGCAATGTCGGCAGCAAAGGCCGTTTGGTGGTTCTACATCTGCGGCGCTTTGATAGGCGTTGCCTGCGCATTCATTCTCTACATGCCCGTCCCCATCCTGATAAACAGCTGGTTTAGGGAAAAATCAGGCATGGCAATGGGCATCGCAATGGCGTTTGCCGGTGTCGGCGCCGTCATCTTCAACCCCATCGTCAATGCTCTCGTGCAGAGCATGGGTTGGCGCAAGGGCTACATCATGACTGCGGTCATCGGAGCCGTGATAGTTCTGCCGTTCGTGCTGTTCGTTGTCCGCTCCAAGCCCGCCGACAAGGGTCTGCTGCCCTACGGCGCAAAGGAGAGTGCGGCAGCGGCCGCAGCTGCCGAGCAGCTTGAGGGCGTTCCGGCCTCCAAGGCACTCAAGTCCACCGCATTTGTCATGACGGCGCTGTTCGCCGGCGTCATCATCATGGGCAGCGGCATCACCTCGCACATTCCCGGCATCGCCGCAAACTACGGCTTCAGTACGGCGATCGGCGCAACGGCCGCATCCATGCTCGGCATCGGCGTCATCATCGGAAAGCTGCTTATCGGCTTCCTTTCCGATAAGCTCGGACCTGCAAAGGGCATCATCATAAACCTCATTGCAGGCTGTGCAGGCCTTGTTATGGTGCTGTTCAACGGCGGCTCGTCGATACTGCTGTACGGCGGCGTTATCCTCCTCGGCTTCGGAACTTGCCTTGGCACAGTATCTCCCGCTCTGGTGGCAAAGACCGCCTTCGGCGTGCGTGATTACAATGTCATCTACTCCTACATTTCCACCGTAAGCTCTCTTGCCGGCGCTATCAGCATCTCGCTGTACGGCTTCGTTTACGATGCGACCAGCAGCTATGCAATAGTTCTGTATATACTCCTCGGCGCATTCGTGCTCTCCGGCATATTCAGCACCATCGCAGTCAAGAGCGCAAAAAAACTTGAGCGTGTAAAATAATCGACCGAAAGGACACAGAAAAATGATTAAATCCCGTGTAACAGAAATTCTCGGCATCGAGTATCCCGTAATTTGCGGTGCAATGTCTTGGTGCACCGACGCAAGGCTGTGCGCAGCCATCTCCAACGCAGGCGGCCTCGGCCAGCTCGCCGCAAATGCAGGTCAGACCGAGCTTACCAGTGACCCCGCAGTGACCGTCGAGCGCATGAAGGCGGAGTTTGAAAAGACCCTCGCCCTCACCGACAAGCCCTTCGCAGTCAACTGCATGACTCCTAACCCGGAGATCCCCGTGACCGCCATTTTCTCCAATCCCATGAGAGACTGGCTGCTCACCGAGGACAGAGCAAAGATAATCGTCCTGTCAGGCGCACCCTGCGACGAGGCGGCAGAGTTTATCCGTGACTTCAAAAAGGCCGGCAAGGTCTGCATCTACCGTGACGCAAACCCCGTTGCTTCCTCGTTCAAGTGGGCAGAGGACGCAGGCGCAGACATCGTCATTGCGACCGGCATCGAGTGCGGCGGTCACCTTTCCGACTACCGTGTAGGTCTGTTGAACATCATGCAGATTGCTAAGAAAGCGGTCTCCATCCCCGTCGTTGCATCCGGCGGCATCGTAAACGCAGCTGCGGTCAAGGCCGTGTACGATCTCGGTGCCGAGGGCGTTTACATCGGCACTCTGTTCCTGTGTGCCGAGGAAAGCCCCGTTGCACAGAACACCAAGGAAGCCATCATCAACTCCGACCCGTTCGACTGCGTCGAGTATCGTGGCATGTCCGGCTTCATGCGCTGCATCAGAAATGAGCTGGTCGAAAAGTGCGAGAAACTCACCTATTCAGGCGGCACCCGTGCAGAGATCTCCGCACTTTACGGCGGCGGCTTCCGCACCGGCATGCGTCTTGGCGACCATGTAAACGGCATCGTCTGCATCAGCGCAGGCGTCGGCCAGATCCACAAGATAGAGCCCGTTGCAGACCAGATCGCAGAGCTGGTCAAGGGCATGGAATAATTAAATTACAGGAGGAACCATCATGGCTAAATGGGGCACTTTAAAAGATAAGGTCATCATCATCACCGGCATGACCCAGAACATCGGCAAGGACATTTATCAGGAGTTCGCCGCTGAGGGCGCTATCGTCATCGGCTGCGGCCGCTCGGCGGAAAAGGGCGTAAAGGTCTGCGCAGATGTCGTCGCAAACGGCGGCAAGGCAGAGTTTTTCCATGTTGATGTCCGCGACGAGGACGGCGTAAAGACAATGGTCGAGGCCGTCGCCGCAAAGTACGGCCGCATCGACGGCCTTGTAAACAACGCTGCTGCCTACGGTCCTTACGGCGCTATCCCCACCACCGATCTCACCGCAGCAGACATGCGTGCATCCTTCGACACCTGCGTTATCGGTACTTTCCTGATGACAAAGTATGTCGGCAAGGAAATGGTCAAGGCACAGAGCGGCCGCATCGTCGACATTCTTTCCATCTTCGGCTTCAAGGCGACCACCGTCATGACCCCGTATCATGTCTCCAAGGCGGCGCTGCTCATGCTCATGAAGCAGGACGCACTGACCTACGGCAAGAAGGGCATCCGTGTTAACGGCGTTGCGCCAGGCTCCATCATCGGTGCAGAGAGCTGGCCCGGCTATGTCAGCTACTACGGCGTCAATACCATCGAGGAGGCAAAGGAAGTCCACAAGAAGAGCGTCGTCAACAGCAATACGCTCGGCAGATGGGGCGAGCCCGAAGAGATAGCGGCGGCGGTAAGATTCTTCCTCGCCGAGGACGATTTCTGCAACGGCGCCGTCATCAACTGCGACGGCGGCTCTTACATAATGTAATTTTCCCCAACAACTTTCCCCAGCAAAAAATCCCGAGGTTTTTACCTCGGGATTTCAGCGTGTCAAAAAAGTCTGCAAGACTTTTTTGCACGCTTAAAAACACGCCACATTTTTTGTGAAAAATTATTTTCACAAAGAATCTCGCTATGCTCGTCAAAAAGCCTGATAACTCAGGTGTTTTTGATGGCTATAGTCCAATTTGAGGAGGGACCTTGTCCCCCTCACACTCCCACTGCTGCGTATTGGTGTTTACGCTCTTGCATCTACTTTTCCAAGTTCTTTGACAGTCTGATAATAAAAGCTCCCTCTCAGAGGGAGCTTTTAATATTAACGGGCAGGTACAAGATTG
>CAVAPG010000105.1:0-5937 GCA_963590435.1 bacterium | reverse complement strand
ATCTAACACCGCATTTCCGCCATCGTCGCTTCCTTTTACGTATTTAGGAATACCAAGCCAATAGTTGTTGGCCGTCACTTCGTCCAGTGTAGCGACATACGAAAATTTTTCGATTGATGAATAGCTGTGGAATGTCCCGGCTATTTTTTCTATATGCTTATCTTCAAGATAGCTTTCAGAGTTCTTTCTTGTTACCTCATGTTTGGCATCAATGAATAGTATTTTGTTCTTCCTTTCGGAAGGCTTGCGAGACCTGCAGACCATTATGCAAGCTTCCATCGGTGAGTTATAGAACAGGTTTTTACCAATGCCAATCACGGCTTCAATAAGGTCAACCTTAATGAGATTCTTTCGTATATCGTATTCTGAATCTCTTGTAAGAACACCATGAGGTAGAAGTATTGCACAACGTCCGGTGTCGGGATCCATACTTTTAAGAATATGCTGGATAAACGCATAGTCGGCAATACTTGCAGGTGGTGTACCAAGGAAATTCCGTCCGTACTTATCGGTGCTGAATGCATCCCTATCCCAGTTGCTGATGGAATAAGGAGGATTTGCTACGACCAGGTCAAACTTTTTGAGCCGATCTTTTTCCAGAAATGCCGGTGTAGAAAGCGTATCTCCCGTGCGAATTGTGAATTCCTTTACGCCGTGCAAAAAGAGATTCATACGGCAAATTGATGCTGTCGGAGGTATGATTTCCTGACCGTATACCTTTACATTTCGCCATTCCTGACCACGGCTTTTAATGTGATCTATACAGGAGATGAGAATGCCGCCGGAACCGCAGGTGGGATCATAAATAGACTCCATCGGCTGCGGATTCAGCATTTCAGCCATAAGGTGTGCTACGGTTCTGTTGGTGTAGAACTGCTGTGCCGTGTGACCGTCATCGGAATCGAACTTTCCGATCAGGTATTCGTATCCGTGACCAAGCTCATCTTCAGGGCAGTTTTCAATAGATAATGTTAATGAGCTCAGGTGCTCAATCAAATCCTTGAGCATTCTGTCCGGCAGCTTTGCTTTATTGGCCCAGTTGGCGTTGCCGAAAACACCGCCGAGTTTATCGGCGTTGAGTGATTCAATTCCCTGAAACGCCTTCTGAATAGCGGAGCCTACATTATCGGTGATCACGCGCAGGTCTTTCCAATGACATCCGTCCGGAATTTGGAAGTCGTGTATTTCATCCTCAGGAAAGGTTGTCCAGGCGTCGCCATACTCCTTCTTCGCATTCACAATGTCCTCATCATAGACATCGCTGATTCGCTTGAAGAAAAGCAGTGGGAAAATATAATCCCTGTAAGAGCTCGCTTCCACATTATTTCGAAGAATGTCGGCGCAGCCAAATAAGTATTTCTCAAGGTCGGCTTGTGTGATTCGGCTCATTCGATATATCCTCCATTCTTCAGAAGTGTTTTGAGCTTTTCTTCGCAGGTAATCACTTCCTGATATGCATTCAGATAATTCGCCTTTACTTCTTTCGGATCAATGGGCTTTGGCGGTGTCTTTTCTATATAGGTGTTTACCGCAAGCGTAAATCCTTTGTCGGCAATGTCTTCCTCCGTAACCACTTTTGCAAAGTCAATCATATCTTCGAAGTGGGAGAAGAGGTTGTACACGGTCTCAACGTCGCCATCATCCATATATTTCTGAGCCCGTCGAGCGTGTACGATTGTTCCGGCGTCGATAAGAATAACTTTTCCGTCCCGCTCGGCGGGTTTACTGTTATTCAGGAAGAGAACACAGGCAGATACACCGGTAGAGTAAAAAACGCCGCTCGGAAGATTAATGACGGCTTCAAGCTTGTGAGATTTTACAAGCTCCTCGCGGATTTTGCCTTCTTTTCCGCCGTGGAAGAGAACGCCTTGTGGCATAATAACTGCCGCACGTCCGGTTTTTTCTTTCATAGAGGTTACTATGTGCTGAATCCATGCAAAGTCAGCGCTTGAGTCAGTCGGGCAACCCCAGATATTTCTGCCCCAGACATCGGTTTCAAATTGCTCTGCACCCCAACCGCTAAGGCCGAATGGAGGATTGGCGACCACATAGTCGAATTTTTGCAGCTGTCCTCTGTAAATAAACTGAGGATTGCGCAATGTATCACCGGTCTTGATATGAAAATCTTCAATGCCATGCAGATAGAGGTTCATCCTTGCAATAGCGGATGTTGACGTCATATTTTCCTGGCCGTAAATAAACTGGCCGGCACCCGTTTTGCTGTGGGTCTGACGAATATACTCAATAAGCATACCGCCCGTTCCGCAGGCAGGGTCGTATATGGAATGGTTTACTTCCGGTGCAAGCATTTTAATCAGCAGCTTGACAATAGTTCTCGGGGTGAAGAAGTCACCGGCGTTTTTGTTGTCATCGTCGGCAAAATGGCGAATCAGATATTCGTTGGCATCACCCATAATGTCGGCATCGTAATTTTCGTTGCCGAGGTTTCTTTCGGAGAAGTGCTCGACCAAATCTTTCAGCTTTTTATCCGGAAGAGTGCTTTTGTTGGTCCAGTCGGCTTCATCAAAACCGGTAAAGAGACCGGAAAGCGTTCCCGGATTGGCTGCCTCAATGCCTTGCATGGAATTCAAAATAGCACTTCCGACATTTTCCGCACAATTGCGAATGTCAGACCAATGGCACCCGGTTGGAATCATAAATCTGTGGATCTCATCCTCATCGAAATCAACCCAATCGGCACCGTATTTCTGCTTTGCCGTTTCAATTTCTTCGTCGTAGCAATCACAAACACGCTTCAAGAACATGAGCGGCAAAACATATGTCTTATATTTTGACGGAAGAACCGCACCATAAAGGATTGTGCATGCCGCATAGAGAAAGCTGTGAAGCTCACTTGCACGCATGGTGCGAACTTTTTCTTCTTCGGTAGCGGTATCTGTTATTTCTACTGCGAGAGCTATTTGCTCTTCACGTGACATTTCATCAAGAGGAAGGTTTTCGGCTTTCTTTGACGTAGAATGTGATTCCTTGTGAGCAAAGTTGTCAAGCTTTTTCTCTAAGCGAATACCGAATTTTGCTTCAAAGCGATTGACCGTTGAAGCAATTTCCGCATCAAGAAAAGTAAAACCGAGCTTTCGAATCTCTGCGGGAATGCCGTAATAAGCCTCGGCAATACTGCCTGTTATTGCCGCCAATGTATCAGAATCTCCGCCAAGAGAAACTGCGTTTCGAACAGCATTCTCATAGCTTACGGACTCTAAAAAAGCCATTATCGCCTGAGGAACGGTTTCCTGGCATGATTCATTGAAAGTATAAGAGTCTCGAATAGAGTCCAATGTGAAATTCATCGGATAATAATGCTTATCTATGTAATCTCTTATTTCAAGAATACTTTTTCCGTGCAGAGCCAAAAATATAGCAACCGTCGTAGCTTCTGCACCTTTAATGCCTTCCGGATGATTGTGAGTGACTTCTGTTACAGCCTTAGAAAGGTCAATTGCTTCATCAAGTGTATTTGCAGCATAGGCACAGGGGCTTACGCGCATAGCAGACCCGTTGCCATAGCTGTTATACGGCTGTGGGTTAGAAGAAGTAATCCAGTAGCTAAATTTGCCGCCATATCCTGCGTTGGGATATTGCCTACCGAGGTTTTGCATATAATAAACTGCTTTATTTCCAAGATCACTGTAATCTCCATTGCAGTCAAGGATGGCTTTAGCAATTGCAGCGGTCATAACGCTATCATCAGTAAATTCACAACCGCCTATTTGTGTGAGAAAATCAAATTCCTTAGTTTTAATCCTGTCCCACTCAAAGCGGGAACCGGCAATATCGCCAATTATCGCACCAAGCATAACTGTAACGTCCTTTCTTAGTCTTCAATCATTTCTACGACATCACCAATATCGCAGTGAAAGACTTGACATATCTTCATGATTGCATCAAGGGAGACGGGTTCATCTTTATACATCTTACCCATGGTATATGTGCTGACGCCGGCTGCGGCGGCAAGGTCGCATTTTTTCATCTTATTCTTAGCAAGTAAACGCCAGAGTTTATCGTAACTGATTCTCATGTGCTGTGCCTCCGTTCAGCTGTGTCTTGTGGTTATTGTGCACGAGATTACTTGAATACAATAAGTCATATTATATTATAGCACGTTAAAGTGCGAAATTCAATAAGTCATAGCAAAGTTCCGAATTAAGTTTATTGTGGTGTTGCCTACAAGCGACAACATCAAGGCTCGAGTACGAACGGAAGTGAAATTTAAGCCTTTTAGGCAACAAAAAATCCGGCTTCGAGCCCATTTCTGAGCCCGGAGCCGGGAAAAATTAATGATTTTACGGATTCAGTACCCCATATCCGAGTATCTGATATTCTCCAATAGGCCTTTTTGATGTCTTACAACTGTCGCTGAGATTGCCCTCAATCGTGTAAACATATCCGTCCTCGACTTTCCACACAATGCCCGTGTGATCAGAGAGACCGTCTTGTGGACCGGATTCTCCATTTGGGCTGTCCCAGTCATAGAAGATAATCATTCCGGGAGCGGGTTCTGCGGAGCCGTCGAGCCATTGGCCGTGATCCTTGAACCATTGCACGCCGTTGACACAGCCGGCATATTTCGGGCAAACACCCGTGTCAATATAGCCGCATTCATTGGCACACCAACTGACGAAACACGCGCACCACTCAACGCGGGAGTTAAAGCCATACCAGCTCCAGTAAGGCTGACCGCCGATATTGCCGACCTGAGACAATGCTACCGCAACAATCTGATCGTCTGAGCCATAGATACCGTAAAGCACCGCTGCCCACATACTGCTGTCCTGCTCAAGAAGAAGGGCAAGCTGCTCGTTCTGATCATCGTTGAAGCTGTACTGCAATGCCATTTCATCCGCCGTTTTGTGGCTTACGGTAATATACAGCGTTGTCCGTGTTTCCGTGACTCGCTCTTCAAGAATATTGCCGTTGCCGTCGTCCGACTCTATAATCACCGTCTCGCTTTTTGTCTCGGTGCGGTGGTCAATCGTATTCATCTCCCAGAACAGGTCGTTGAGCAGTTGTTCCTTCTCGGGAGTGATTGTCGCCACCTCCTGCGGATTATCCGGGTCGGTTGTAGTCTTAACGGCATAAACGGATAGCACCTCAGGCCATACAGCACGGGAACCGGACATTTCAAGCTTATCGTATGAAACGGAGCTTTTAATCGCTTCAAGCTGATTTTGATAATCGTCGTTGATTTCCTGCACAACCTGCTTCATTGTCTTATCTGAGCCGGTATCTTCACTTGAAAAGAAAATACCGAAGCACGAGCCGACAATCAGGGCGATAAGGCAGATTACAACGACAATCACCACCGCAACCCAGCCTCCTGCGGCTATGGCGGCAACAAGTGCTTTAATCGCCACCGCTATTGCCTTAATTGCCGCCGCAATCGCTTTTGCCGCCGCGACCGCCGCCTTATATGCCGCAATCGCCGCCTGTCTCGCAATCATCGCTGCCTTTTGAGCCGCCTTTGCAGTTGCTGCCGCCGCTTTCTGCGTGGCTTTGGCGGTTGCCTGCGCAGTCTTAATTGTCATCTTTGCGGTTTTATCAGCCGTTTTTACTGCCTTCTCGGTACTCTTGACCGTACCTTTTGCAGTCTTAACGGTCGCCTTGCCTGTGGAGCGTGCTGTCTGCTTGATTGTTTTCTCCGTCTGCTTTGCGGTTTTAATTGTCTGATTCCTTTGGTGACGGGAAGCCGTTCTTTTTACCTCGGCTTTCTTTTGTGTAACACGCCGTGCTGCTTCCTGCGGATTATTGCGAAGCTGTTCCTCATGCCGTTTCACTTGTTCCTCGGCCTTTTGGATACGCTTTTCCTCACGATGTTCTTGGATAGCGTCCTTGCCTTTGTCGATTGCCTTTTTCGCCTGACCGGATACATCGTGTCCGACATCCTCCGCAACATTCCCGGCGGCATATCGAATCTTATCC
>CAVAPG010000104.1:0-5944 GCA_963590435.1 bacterium | reverse complement strand
TGCAAACTAATATGGCGTCATAGCCAAGTGGTAAGGCAGCGGACTGCAAATCCGCGATTCCCCGGTTCAAATCCGGGTGACGCCTCCAACAGCTCCGAACATTTATGTGTTCGGGGCTTTTTGCATCTCGAAAACCACGTGTCTAACGCGTGGTTCAAAAGAGCTTAAGCGATAAAGAGGTTCTAAACTAAATGTTGGGCGCAGCCTATCTTTTTCGGACGGTTACCCCAACATTTAGTTTAGAACCGAAAAAACCACCCGCTTGGCGGGTGGTTGGTTATTCTATATATGGAGCGGGCAACGAGACTCGAACTCGCTACCTCCACCTTGGCAAGGTGGCGCTCTACCGGATGAGCTATGCCCGCACACGGAACGAGATAAATAATACCACATTTTCGTGATTTGTCAAGAATTATTTACCCGTCCGATTCATTAATTTTCGCTGATATCGCCAAATCCCTTGCCGAACACATTTTTTGCATCGGTTACAATGAAGAAGGCATTTTCATCTATATTTTTTATTATCTTGCGGATATCGGCAATCTGAGTACGCTTGACAACGCACAGCAGAACCTGTTTGTTTTGATGGGAATATGCCCCCTCGCCTTCCAGAATTGTAACTCCTCGGTGCAGTCTGTCGGTTATATCACTTATAAGCTGATCGCTTTTTTCGCTGATAATATAGCACACATTAGAGTTATCTATACCGTAAAGAACAAGATCTATTACCTTGGATACAACAAACATAGCTATAACCGCGTACATGGCGCCCTCAACTTCTTTGAAAATGACAGCAAATGCAAGGATTATAATTGCATCCGTAGCCAATATAAGCGTGCCGAAGTTCATGTACGGGAATTTAAGACGCACAAATTTCGCAACTATATCTGTTCCTCCGGTTGTTGCACCGGCATAATAGACAAGGCCAAGGCCGAAGCCTTTGATGGCTCCGCCGATAATACAGGCAAGAAGCATATCCTTTGTGGGGCAATAATCGACAAGCGCAAACAAATCAACAAAAACAGACGAAAGCAGCATGCCAACAAGAGATGAAACAATAAACTTTGTTCCGAAATGACGCCAGGCGACTATAAAAAGAGGAATGTTCAGAACAATTGTCATAACGCCGACGGGCAGATTGGTCAGATAGTTTACTATCATCGCAATACCGCTGACGCCGCCGACTATTATTGAATTAGGATACAGAAAGAACTGAAATCCTGCCGCAAACATCGCCGAGCCTACGGCGATGAGCAGATATTGCATAACAATTTCACGCGTTTTGCTTGCTTTCATAATGCCCTCCTCAGTCAATCAGAGACATTTGCGTTTCTCCCCTGTCTTCATCTTTTAGCAGCGCCCCAGCGGCAGGCAGATTTCTCACCCTGTAACGCGAAATATTTTTTATCGGAGTATCTGCAAGCGGTGCCGCCGAAACAAGCTTATGGTTTTTCTTAATATTCATCACTGCTACGCCTTGGGTTGTTCGGCTTGTTTTCAGCTGCAAAAGTGTCGTATTGAACACAATCGCGCGACCGTCCGAAGAAAATACCGCCATATCAATTTCTTCACCGATCATATAAATTGCCGCAAGCGGACTCTTGTCGCTATATGCATTGATAAGCTTCTTACGGTTGGTTTTCGTCTCATAGCTTGAAAGGTCAAGGCGTGCAGCCTTACCGTTTTCAAAGAACAGCAGCAAATTTTTACGGTAATTTCCGGGGCAAATGACTTCGAGCACCTGTTCCCCGTCATCCATATTGAGCTTTGCGGGAAGATATGAGCCTAACGCCGACGATTTGGTATCGTCAAAATCTGAAAGCCGTGTTTTATAGACCTGCTGACGGTCTGTAAATACGAGAAGCTCAGTTCGATTTGTTGCCTCAAAGCTCATCCGCAGGGCATCGCCGTCCTTGAATTTTTGATCGCTGTTCATGCGGAGTGAAAGAGGCGTTATTTTTTTCAGATACCCGCCGTTTGACAAAAATACCGTAACGGGATAGTCCTCGACAGCATCCTCTTCGGTGTACTCTTCTATTTTGGATGCGTATACAATGCCCGTTTTTCTGGGAGAAGCATATTTTTTTATTACGTTCTTGAGCTCTGAGATAATAATATTTTTAATTTTGCGACGACTTTTTAATGTTTCCTCGAGCTCCGCTATAGCGTTTTCGAGCTCTTCAATCTCGGAAGTGCGTTTGAGAATATACTCGCGGTTTATATTGCGGAGCTTAATCTCCGCAACATATTCGGCCTGGATCTTATCTATGCCAAATCCCATCATAAGATTTGGCACAACCTCGCTCTCAAGCTCTGTATTACGTATAATTGCTATGGCCTTATCAATATCAAGCAGTATCATTTCAAGGCCTTTAAGCAAATGCAGTTTGTCTTTTTTCTTCGTGAGATCAAAATATACACGACGGCGAACACATTCAATACGCCATGCTGTCCATTCGCCGAGAATTTCTCTCACGCCCATAACTCTGGGGTTTCCCGCTACAAGTATATTGAAGTTGCACGGGAAGCTATCCATGAGCGGTGTCAGCTTAAACAGCTTTTGCATCAGTTTTTCCGGGTCTGTTCCGCGCTTAAGGTCAATGGCGAGCTTCAAGCCGCTCAAATCGGTCTCATCTCGCATGTCATTTATTTCCTTGACCTTGCCCGCCTTAATCAGCTCCGCTACTTTATCAACTATGGCTTCTGATGTGGTCGTATACGGAATCTCGTATATTTCGATGATATTCTCTTTTTGCAGATAGCGCCACCTTGATCGCACCTTGAAGCTTCCGCGGCCGGTATTGTATATATTCTCCATCTCTGTGCGGTCGTAGATTATTTCACCGCCTGTGGAAAAGTCCGGTGCAGGCATTGAAAGGAAGAGATCACATTCAGGGTCCTGGAGGTACTCTATCGTTGCTCTGCAGGTTTCCTCAAGGTTAAAGCCGCATATCTGGCTTGCCATGCCTACGGCAATTCCCGTGTTGCTTGAAACGAGGACATTCGGAAATGTTGTCGGCAAAAGAGCCGGTTCCTTCGTACTGCCATCATAGTTGTCGTTAAACTCAACGGTATCTTTATCTATGTCTGCAAATATATCCGCGCATATAGGGGCAAGCTTCGCCTCTGTGTATCGGGAAGCCGCATAGGACATATCGCGTGAATAAACCTTACCGAAGTTGCCCTTAGAGTCCACAAACGGCGTGAGCAGCGCATCATATCCCTTTGAAAGTCGCACCATTGTGTCATAAATTGCCGCATCACCGTGCGGATTGAGATGCATCGTCTGTCCGACGATATTAGCGCTTTTTGTGCGTTTTCCTGTCAAAAGCCCCATTTTATACATCGTATAAAGAAGCTTCCTGTGAGACGGTTTAAAACCATCTATTTCCGGTATGGCACGAGATATAATAACGCTCATTGCATAGGGCATATAGTTTTGCTCAAGCGTTTCGGTTATCGGCTGCTCAAGTACCTCGGCGCGCAGCCCTATAACATTTGGATTATCAAACTTTTTCTTTTCATGTTGTTGTTTTTTGGCCATATATTATATTCCTTCAATATTTTCCTGATTAATGCTTTTTTCCTTTGGATTTAGCACCTGTTATAAGATTCCTGCGGCACTTAGGGCAGTTGACCGCCTTGAATAGTCCGAGATATATTCGCTTTCCGCAATGAGGGCATCGACAGAACACAACTATAACCACAAATGCCATTGCGAAAAAAACAGCGGACAAAAGTGCAGCAATTCCACCGGCTGAGTTGCCGCTTGTCGCTATGCCTGCAAGGCAAAGCACTATGCACATTGCAAGCAAAAACTTAACAAGATTCCGCGCTTTATCAAACTTCATCTTTCTGTCCTTTTCCTTCTGCTGCTCACGAAATATCAGCCATGTCAAGATACATATACCCGTTTTCGGCAATGTGATTTTTTCTGCCTGCCAAATCATCGCCAAGCAGAAGATCAAACATTTGCGACATACGCTCTGCGTCCTCCGGCATGACTTTTATGAGTCTGCGCGTTTCCGGGTTCATGGTTGTCATCCACATCATATCCGGATCGTTCTCGCCAAGGCCCTTGCTGCGGTTTATGGTTGCTTTTGCTCCGTCAAGCCCGGATACTATATCCGCTTTCTCTTTGTCAGAGTAGGCAAAGTATGTCTTCCCCTTGCTTTCAATCTCATACAGCGGAGATTCGGCTATATAAACATAGCCTTCACGGATGAGTGTAGGCACAAGGCGGTAAATCATCGTAAGAATAAGCGTGCGAATCTGAAATCCGTCAACATCAGCATCCGTGCAGATGATAACTTTGTTCCATCGCAGATTATTTATATCAAATGAATTTAATTCTTTCTGCCCTTTCACCTGCACTTCTACTCCGCAACCGAGAACTTTAAGCAGGTCGGTTATGACATCACTTTTGAATATGCGGGCATAATCGGCCTTTAAACAATTGAGTATCTTGCCTCGTACCGGCATGATACCCTGGAAATCGGCATCACGGGAAAGCTTACATGCTCCGAGTGCAGAATCACCCTCGACAATGTATATCTCACGTTTCTGCGGATCACGGCTGCGGCAATCGACAAATTTTTGCACACGGTTTGCAATGTCAATATTGCCTGACAGCTTTTTCTTCATGCCCTGCCGGGTTTTTTCAGCTGCCTCGCGACTGCGTTTATTTACGAGAACCTGTTCGGCAATCTTGTCGGCTTCCGGTTTGTTTTCTATGAAATAGACCTCAAGCTTTTCTTTAAAAAAGTCGGTCATCGCTTCCTGTATGAAGCGGTTCGTTATTGCCTTCTTTGTCTGGTTTTCATACGAGGTCTGCGTTGAAAAGCAGTTTGTGACAAGTACAAGGCAATCGGCAACATCTTGGAAGTTTATCTTACTTTCGTTTTTCTGGTATTTGCCGAGCTTTTTTATATATGCATCTATTGCGTACACAAATGCACTGCGAGCGGCTTTTTCCGGTGCTCCGCCATATTCAAGCCATGATGAGTTGTGATAATATTCAATGGCCTTAATCTTGTTTGAGAAGCAGAAAGCAGCTGAAAGCTTGACTTTATATTCGGGCTTATCTGCCCTGTCTCTGCCACGTCGCTCGGCACTTATAAAATACGGAGATGTAAGCGGAGAATCATGGGCAATTTCATTAACATAGTCGAGAATACCGTTTTCATAAGAGTATTCGGTCACATCAAACTTATTCCCGTTTTGATTTCGGAAACGGAATGTCACACCTGCATTAACAACGGCCTGACGATGGAGAATGTCCTTAAAAAACTCTTCCGGTATGTCTATATCCGTGAAAACTTCAAGATCCGGGCGCCATTTTATCGTAGTGCCGGTCTTCTTGCGGTCTGTCGGACTTACGGACAGCTCCTGTCCTTTTTTGCCGACGACATTACCCTTCTTGAAATGAAGCTCGTACTTGTTTCCGTCACGCCAGACAGTGACATCCATATATTCGGACGAATACTGAGTTGCACATGAACCGAGTCCGTTCAAACCGAGCGAGTATTCGTAATTTTCTCCCTCATTGTTTGCATATTTTCCGCCGGCATAAAGTTCGCAGAAAACAAGCTCCCAGTTATATCTTTTTTCATTGGCGTTCCAATCCATCGGGCAGCCGCGACCGAAGTCCTCGACTTCAATAGACTTATCCGAATATCTTGTGAGCGTTATGACCTTGCCGTAACCCTCTCGAGCCTCATCTATTGCATTTGACAAGATCTCAAACACGGCATGCTGGCAGCCGTCAAGACCGTCGGATCCAAATATAACGCCGGGCCGTTTGCGAACTCTATCCGCACCTTTAAGTTGAGATATGCTGTCATTGCCGTATCCGGCAGTTGTTTTGCTCATTAATAATTCCCCTTAAATACTACATCTTGCGTAAATTCGCACACAATTTCAATGATACAGTATATAACACAGT
>CAVAPG010000103.1:0-5950 GCA_963590435.1 bacterium | reverse complement strand
ATTCCCGTGCGCTCAACTGCCTCGGCTATCTGCTCTTTGAGCTCTTGGCCGCTGACCTTTGAAATGATAAGAATTCTGTCGCAGATTGCCTGCACCTCGGACAGAATATGCGAGCTGAGAATGACGGTATGTGTTTTGCCCAGGTCCTTAATAAGCTCGCGTATGTCGATAATCTGGATAGGATCAAGTCCGACGGTCGGCTCGTCGAGAATTATAATCTCGGGCTTTCCGAGCAGAGCCTGTGCGATGCCGACACGCTGCTTATAGCCCTTTGAAAGCGCGGAGATTTTGCGGTGAGCAACGCTTTCTATTCCCGTGCGCTCAACTGCCTCGGCTATCTGCTCTTTGAGCTCTTGGCCGCTGAGCCCCTTGGCTTCGCCGACGAAACGGAGATACTCCAGCGGAGTTTCATTCAGATAAAGCGGCGGCTGCTCGGGAAGATATCCAATCTGGCGCTTGGCTTCCTTCGGATTTTCGAAAATGTCGTAGCCGTTTATGCGGACATGCCCCTCCGTTGCGGAAAGGCAGCCTGTCATAATGTTCATCGTTGTTGATTTGCCCGCTCCGTTCGGACCGAGAAAACCGTAGATTTGTCCGCTTTCAATCTGAACATTCAGATCCGATACAGCCAGATGATTGCCGTACCATTTGCTAAGATGATCAATCTCAATCAAAGAAATACTACCTCCTTTGTTACTCTTAATGCGGACATTGTATTCGCCCTACCTGAAACCAACCTCAAAAATTTCAGATTGTTTTCAACTTTGGCGGCGCGACGCATATCGCACTCGGCGTAAATGAGCTGTGCAATATTAAAAAAAGTTCATAAAATCTCTGTTGACATTCAAAGTGTAGCGTGCTACAATTACCGGCGCTAAAGATGTGTAGCGCGCTACACAATGCAAGGAGTGATGATAAGTTGTCAAGGCAGATAGGCTATCTTATGAAGATAATAAACGACAGGATCAAGGTTAACGCCGATTCGGATCTGAAGGAGCATAACCTCACGCTGACGCAGAGCAAGGTGCTCGCTTTTCTCAACAGCAGGGGAGGCTCATCGACGCAAAAGGAGATAGAAGATTTCCTCAATGTTACGCATCCGACGGTTGTCGGCGTTGTGACACGCATGGAGCAGAACGGCTTTCTCAGATGCCGGGTTGACTCTTCCGATAAGCGAAATAAAATTGTCGCCCTGACGGAGGACGCGGAGTCCACGGGACGCGATATGGAAGCCAAGATTGAGCAGTTCGAGCAGAAAATGAAGCGCGGCCTTTCCGACGAGCAGGTCGAAAGTTTTGTGGAAATGCTTGAGCATATTTACCGGAATTTATCCGAATAAACCGCCGGAGCTGCATCGGCGCGCATTCGGCATCAAAAATGCAGCATGTTACGCAAAAAAAGGAGTGGTTTATATGATTAAAACCCTCTCTCAAAGCCTGAGGGAACACAAAAAAGGCTCGATATTAACAATATTTCTGTCAACAATTGAAGTCGTGTTCGAAATTATAATTCCGCTGTGCATGGCGGACCTGATCGACTACGGTATAGAGGCAGGCAGTATGCCGCAGGTCTGGAAGTTCGGTGCGGCGCTGCTTATCCTTGCGATGCTGCAGTTTGTGACAGGTATGCTTTCGGCATACACGAGCGCAAGGGCGGCAACCGGCTTTGCGGCGAATCTGCGTCAGGATATGTATGACAATGTTCAGACCTTCGCCTTTTCGAATATCGATAAATTTTCGACCGCGTCGATAGTCACCCGTCTTACAACGGACGTGACCAATCTGCAGAACGCATATCAGATGCTCATCCGCATGGCAATCCGCGGACCGTTCATGCTGCTGTTTTCGATGATAGTCGCGTTCCGCATTGCGCCTAAAATATCGCTGATATTTCTCGCAATTATTCCAGTTCTTGCGATACCGCTGTATATCATAACGCGCAGTGTGCACCCGATTTTCGAAACGGTCTTTCACACATATGATAAGCTCAACAATGTCGTTCAGGAAAATTTGCGCGGCATAAGGGTTGTGAAGTCGTTCAATCAGGAAGAAGCCGAAACGGGCAAATTCAAGGGCATATCACAGCGCATTTACGAGTACTTCGCCCGAGGCGAGCGGCTTATCGCGCTCAATAGTCCGCTTATGCAGGCCTGTATGTACGCCTGCATGATACTTATTTCTTGGTTTGGCGCCAAGGCAATTGTCGCAAGCGGAAACAATGCCGCGCTCGGTCTTACGACAGGCAATCTCACTGCCCTTATAACCTACGCGATTCAGATTCTCATGGGGCTGATGATTTTGTCGATGGTCTATGCCATGCTGACAATCGCAAGCTCCTCGGCACAGCGTATTGCCGAGCTGATTAACGAAAAAACCGACATCGCCAATCCGGACAATGCCGTCACGGAAGTGAAAAACGGCGAGATTATCTATGACGGAGTTGACTTCTGCTATGCCTCCAAGGCCGATAAAAAGGTGCTTGAGCATATAAATCTTCACATTGCCTCGGGCCAGACGGTCGGAATAATCGGCGGCACGGGCTCATCGAAATCGTCCCTGGTTCAGCTTATACCGCGTCTTTACGATGTGACGGCAGGCAGCGTCAGCCTCGGCGGAGTTGATGTGCGCCGTTATGATCTGGATACTCTGCGCAGTGCAGTTGCCATGGTCCTGCAGAAAAACGAGCTGTTTTCCGGAACAATAAAGGAAAACCTGCACTGGGGCAATGAAAACGCCTCGGATGAGGAGCTTAAAGAAGCCTGCCGCCTTGCACAGGCGGATGAGTTCGTATCCGCGATGCCCGATGGCTATGACACATATATCGAGCAGGGAGGAACCAATGTCTCCGGCGGACAGAAGCAGCGCCTGTGCATAGCCCGCGCTCTGCTGAAAAAGCCGAAGGTACTCATCCTCGATGACTCCACCTCGGCTGTCGATACGCGCACCGATGCGCTGATTCAAAAGGCATTTGCCGAGTATATTCCCGATACGACGAAGATTATAATCTCCCAGAGAATTTCATCGGTCCAGAATGCGGATATGATTATTGTCATGGATGACGGCAGAATTAATGCCGCCGGAACTCACGAGGATCTCTTGGAGAGCTGCGATATATACCGTGAGGTTTATGAATCCCAGCAGAAGGGAGATGACGGGCAATGAAAGAGAAAAATCGTTTTAATCCGAAAACAGTGAAGCGCCTGCTCGGCTATCTCAAGCCATATCGGGCAACGCTTGTCCTTGTAACCGTCTGCATAGTTTTAAGCGCACTGGCAGGCGCCGCCTCGGCAATGTTCCTGCAGCAGCTTATTGACGATTACATTGTCCCCATGCTCGGTCAGACCGTTCCCGACTACAGCGGACTTATAAAGGACCTTGTCGTAATCGGCATAATCTATGCCGTCGGAACGCTCTCAACGCTTATATATAACCGCCGCATGGTCACCGTTGCGCAAAGTACGCTTAAAACCATCCGCGACGAGATGTTCACAAAAATGCAGAGCCTGCCGATTCGCTATTTCGATTCGCGCACAAACGGCGATATAATGAGCCTTTACACTAATGATACGGACACTCTCCGGCAGATGATTGCGCAGTCAATGTCTCAGCTTATAACATCGGTCTGCACGATAGTTGCGGTGTTCTTCTGCATGCTGTATATCAGCGTCTGGCTGACGGTTGTCGTCTGCGTTGTCATGGCGCTTGTCATGCAGATAGTCAAGGTGTTAGCCGCGCGCAGCGGAAAATATTTTGCCGCACAGCAGTCCACTCTTGCAGATCTCGATTCATATGTTGAGGAAATGGTCAACGGTCAGAAGGTTATAAAGGTCTTCTGCCATGAATCGCAGGCCAAGGATGAGCTGTGCCGCAGGAATAATATCTGGGCGGAAAACTCGGCAAAGGCAAACGGCAATGCAAATGCCATGATGCCTATGATGAACACCCTCGGCTATTTGCAGTATATAATAATCGCAGTGCTCGGTGCGTATATGGCCATCGCGGGGGTCAGCAATCTCGGCCTGTTCGGCTTTAATACCATGACGCTCGGCATGATTGCATCATTCCTGAACCTTTCGAGGAGCTTTACAAACCCGATATCTCAGATTGCAAACCAGTTTAACTCCATTATAATGGCACTTGCCGGTGCACAGCGTATATTCGATTTTATGGATGAACGGCCCGAAACAGATGACGGATATGTCACCCTAGTCAACGCAAAGGAGGAAAACGGAGAAATCACCGAAACGTCTGAGCACACAGGCATCTGGGCATGGAAACATCCGCACAGTGACGGCACGCTGACCTATACAAAGCTTGAAGGCCGCATTGTTTTCGACCATGTGGATTTTGAGTATACTCAGGGAAAGCCCGTTCTGCATGACATAACGCTCTACGCCGAGCCCGGACAGAAGATCGCATTCGTCGGTGCCACCGGAGCCGGCAAGACTACCATTACAAATCTTATAAACCGTTTTTACGACATTGCCGACGGCAAGATTCGCTATGACGGGATAAATATAAATAAGATAAAAAAGACCGATTTGCGGCGCAGCCTCGGCATAGTTCTTCAGGATGTAAATCTCTTCACGGGGACTGTCATGGAAAACATCCGTTACGGCAATCCGGAGGCAAGCGACGAGCAGTGCATCGCGGCGGCAAAGCTTGCAAATGCCGACGGCTTTATCCGCATGTTGCCTAAGGGATACGACACCGTCCTCAGCGGTGACGGCAGCGGCCTGTCGCAGGGACAGCGTCAGCTTATATCAATTGCCCGTGCGGCAGTGTCCGACCCACCGGTGATGATTCTCGATGAGGCGACCTCGTCAATTGACACCAGAACCGAAGCACTTGTTCAAAACGGCATGGATAAGCTTATGGAGGGACGTACCGTGTTCGTCATAGCCCATCGCCTGTCAACCGTGCAGAACTCCGATGTCATAATGGTCCTTGACCATGGCCGCATAATCGAGCGCGGCAGCCACGATAAGCTGATATCCGAAAAAGGCACCTACTATCAGCTCTATACCGGCGCATTCGAGCTGGAATAACGCATAATCAAAAATAACGGCACTGAATTAAACGTTGGGGGGAGCCTCTCGAAAAAAATCCGATGATGATTTTTCTCTGTTTTATCCAGCCTTGTTTGATTTGACATTGTATGAAGAAAAGCGTATACTCGACGAGTTGTTGAAAAAATGCACCTGATGAGGTGCACGGGAGGCAGAAAGTACTTTGACATCTAATTCGGATAAAGCATCTTTTTTAAAACGCCTTGCGCTGCTTGTTATCGGACTTTTCCTGAGTGCGTTGGGCATCGCTCTTTTGAAAAAAGGCGCACTGGGCGTGTCGCCCATATCGTCAACGGCGAATGTAATCTCGATTGCGGTGCCCGATATCTCTCTCGGCACATGGATTATGGCCTGGAACGGACTGCTCATACTCGGACAGATGCTTATTCTGCGTCGGGACTTTCGCGCAATTGAACTTTTTCAGATACCGCTGTCGATTCTGTTCGGATTGTTCACGGATCTTTCAACTGCAATCCTCGGCTTTGTCGAACCTGCAAATTATGCCGAGCAGTTCGCGCTTGTTATCCTCGGAACGGCTACCATGGGCTTCGGCATAAGTCTGACTGCCTCGGCGGATATTATCATGAATTCGGGTGAAGCGCTTGTCAAAGCTATATCCGATAAATGCGGAACGGACTTCGGCAAAACCAAGATAGCCTTTGACGCAGGCTGTGTCGTGCTTGCAGCGTCCCTGTCACTCATCCTGTGCGGAAAAATACTCGAAATTCGCGAGGGAACACTTACGGCGGCGCTTCTGACAGGCGTTTTCATAAATCTTTTCAGAAAGCTCGGAACGCTCGTCAGACACACGGAGAAAACGGCAATTTAATATTGGTTCTAAACTAAATGTTGGGGTAACCGTCCGAAAAGGATAGGCTGCGC
>CAVAPG010000102.1:0-6071 GCA_963590435.1 bacterium | reverse complement strand
TGATTTTACCCTGTTTGATAAGTTCTTCTTTCTCGGCTCTGATACGTTCAAGGAGTACGCTTGCAGGTTCATCATCGGAATTCTGCGGAACGAGCTTACCCCTGATAGCGAGGTCAAGGATTTTGGATTTGGTGAGCTGTATAGTGGTTTGGAGGTCTGTTTTGTCGGTTTCGATATTGTCTGCAAAAGAAAGAAGTTGCTCCAATTTAGTTGCTATTCGATACTGCTCGTTAATCGGAGCAACAGGAATCAGGGTTGTACGAATGTGTTCCAAATGAAGATTAGGAACGCCTATTCCTTTAAGAGATGAATTGAAATAGTTTTGTATGGTTGAACTTGCTATTGTTGAAAGCAAATATTCAGGGGATATTATGTATCCTATGATTCTAAGTAAAGCCAAGCTAACATAGATGTCGAATATGCAATCTCTATCAACTATTGCAGCCACACCTGTTGTTCCATTTTTAGCAAGAAGAATGTCATTCTTTTGTGGTGCTAATCTTGCGTATAGTTCATTATGGAGAGATTCAGGAATATACATTATATTATCCCAATCAATATGTCCAGAGGTGACATTTTTTGAAGATAGGAATATGAAACCTTCATCGCTGTATGTCGGAGTTTTATGAGTACCGTCGGTAATTGGTTCGCATATAGCCTGTAATCTCGTCCATTCCCACCCCTCCGGCAACTCAAACGGTATCTCATCTTCGATGCACTTCACCGTGCCGTCAGGGAACTTCTCATAATGCAAATTATCATCACCGAGGAATATAACAGTATCGTTCTTTATATCCTTAGCTTTCAGCTTGCCGTCCTTGACCATCTGCTGTTTTTCGGCTCTGATACGCTCTAACAGCACAGAAGCAGGCTCATCATTCGGGTCTTGCGGAACGAGCTTGCCCCTGATCGCAAGGTCAAGGATTTTCTGTCTTAATGCTTTTGTATCCATTATTCATCTACCTCGCCGATAAGACTTTCAAGCTGTGCAACGGCACTTGCGATATTCTCCGATTTGGTCTTTATCGTTTCAAGAAGCTCCGTCAGCGTATAATCATCGCTTGTATTCGCCGACTTTATCCAGCTTATGTCAAGGCTTGTCTTATCTCGCTCTAAAATGTCCTCATATGAGTATCTTCGCCATCTGCCGTTCGGGTTTTCCTCGCTCCATGTTTCCTGTCTTGCAGAAATATCCTCAGCATGATAGCGCTCTACAAATTCATCGAAGTGGCTTTCCTTCAGCGGATTGGTCTTGCCGAAGGACGGCATTTCGGAACGGAGATCGTATATCCATACTTCCTTAGTATTGCCCTTATCGGCAGTACCTCTTGTGAAGAAAAGCACATTGGTCTTTACACCCTGGGCATAGAAAATACCCGTAGGCAGACGCAGGATCGTGTGCAGATTGCATTTCTCCATAAGGTCACGGCGTATCTTCTCACCGTCACCGTCTGCAAATAGCACGTTATCAGGCAGAACAACAGCAGCACGGGCATGACCTGACTGATTCAGGCTTCTGTAAATGTGCTGTAAGAAGTTGAGCTGTTTATTGCTTGTGGGGAAAGTAAGGTCATCACGGGTAGCACGTTCACCGCCTTTTTTCGTACCAAACGGCGGATTCGTCAGTACAACGTCATAGCCTTTCATCTGCTTGCCGTAATTTGAGAGAGTATCTCCCAAGTAGATCGCACCACCAATATCATGGAGCATAGCATTCATAAGTGCGAGCCTATGGGTATCGTGAACAAGTTCACAGCCTGTAAATGCCTGTGTACGCTGAAATTCCTGCTCATCAAGCGACAGAGCAAACAGATCATCGGTATGTTCCTTGACGTAGTGGTCAGCAGCGATCATAAATCCGAAAGTACCGCAGGCAGGATCGTTGCAGCGTTCACCGGCTTGCGGAGCGATCAGCCTTGTCATAACGTTGATAAGCACACGGGGCGTGAAATACTGTCCTGCTCCCGACTTCTTTTCGGTAGCGTTCTTCTCCAACAGACCTTCATAAAGGTTGCCCAAACCTTCTTCCTTTGCACTGTACCAGTCAAACTGGTCAATAGTGGTGATGATTTTTTCAAGATTCTTAGGCTCGTCAATGTTAGTCTGTGCGCCCTGGTATATCTCACGCACACGACCTTGACAGTTTTCTCCGAGGTGTTCCAAAAGCTCTTTATAGAACTTCTTCAGCTCAATACCTTGCTTTGAAAGCAGCTTATCCCAGCGATATTCTTCGGGGATAGCCTTTTCGGTATCGGTTTCCTTGCACATCTTCAAAAACAGTATATAGGTAAGCTCCGTAACATACTGCTGATATGTGATACCATCATCACGCAGTACGTTACACAAATTCCAGAGCTTTGCGACAATTTCCTGATTATTCAAGCTACGATTCCTCCATCGTCATATAAGTATTGGTTCAGTTCCGTAATCACTTCACGGAGCTGTCCTTCAAATCTGCGATCAATGCCCTTGAATCCGCCGTTATTCTTGAAAGCACCCTGTTCAAACATCTGCTCATCAAGTACAGCTTCTTCAAGCATGACCTTTTCTATACGTTTCAGCCAGTCAAGCTGAACCTTGTTAAACTTGTGGTTCTGTCTCAGCTTTGCAAAGGCATTTTTAACTCTTGTTTCGTGGCTTATCAGCGCCGAGCCGATAGCCTGCTGCCGAACGAATGCGATAATATCCGCAACAATATCTTCGTTTGTCATTTCATTCCAAGCAGTATTGAGCTGTTTTTCCGTGAAATCATGACGGTCAAGCTCCATTTTCAGCTCTTTGAGAGTTGCCCTTGTCAACTCAGAGGGACGAGTGCATACGATTTTGAGTGCGTTTATCTCATTAAGGTTCTCCAAAACAAACTTCCTGAATGCTTCAATATAGTCTTCGGGTTTGCTTGCCTTGCCGTAACCTCTTTCATGTGATACGACCTCATCATCATGATCGTCTATTACAACGGGACGCTTTCTATGTGTCCTGTCTTTATCAAGAACAGCAAATGCCTCCGAGCATTCCAAAGCTCTCTTTGTGGAGTCGGCAACTTTGCCGTCATTCAGCTCTTTTGCAAAAGCATTAAGGTCTTTACCGCCTGTCAGGTATATAAACTGCTCCAGCGCCTTTGCACTGATCTTACGGCTTTTCCTTTGCAGTTTGGCAATAATCAAACTGAGCTGATATGCCTGTTTGTCCTTCTCAACAACTCTCAAACCGTTAAGTAAGTCCTCAAAGGTAGTCTGAGGATTTGGTGTAACAGGTCTCATGTTGCTAACAGGCTCTAATGTTTCATAGACACCTACGGGATCATAAATCTCAAAGTGGTCTTTGTCTATTTTACTGCATAATCTCGTAGCTCTGCCGAGCATCTGCTCAAACAGGATACGGGATTTGATACGGCGCATAAATACAAGATTAACGATTTCAGGCACATCAATACCTGTTGTTAGCAAATCAACAGTAACAACCACCTTTGGATAGGCTTCATTCTTGAACTGCCGTATCGCTTCAAGTATCTTCTTTTTATTGCCGCCCTCTATGCTTCCGGTGATTTTCTTGACTACATCATTATCAATACCATATTTCGAGTAAATATCTTTCAGTATCTTTACGATAAGGTCAGCATGATCGTCATCAACCGCATAGATAAGCGTTTTTCCCTCTCCGTCAGGATTGAAGTCCATAGCGATCTCATTAAATACGGCTAAATTGAACTTTTCAGTAATTACGTCCTTATTGAATTTGTCTATTTCAAACTTCATATCGTCCTCAAGCTCATCGCTGTTGAGGACTTGGCCCGTGTTTGGATCGTAGATAGCGAGTGTTTCTCCCTTTTTGTATTCAATGCCATTATCACGGAGCTTGGTGTGAATATCGTGCGGAGCATCGTGATCGACAAGATAGCCGTCAATAACAGCTTCTCTGTAAGAGTATGTAAACACGGGCTTTCCGAATATCTCTGTTGTATGCAGAGCAGGGGTAGCTGTCAAAGCGACCTTGACAGCATCGAAATACTCTATAACAGTACGATATTTGCTGATATAGTCTTCCTGATTACGATACAGCATTTCATCATCACTCAATTCTTTGTCGAGCGTATAACCCCTATGTGCTTCGTCAACAACGATCAGGTCATAATCAGAAACGGAGGGCATTGTGCCATCTTCGTTGTATATCAGGCGTTTTACAAGGCTCTGGACAGTAGCTATATGTATCTTTGTTTCCTTATCGATCTCTTTTTCGTCAAGACCTTTGATATTATAGATCTCATCGAGAGTCATTAAATCCTCTATCTTGACTTCCTTGAATACATCGGCTGCCTGTTCACCGAGCGCAGTCCTGTCCACAAGGAACAGAATACGTCTGAAACGGTTGCTCTTGATAAAGCGGTATATCATTCCGAGGATTGTTCTGGTCTTACCGGTTCCAGTAGCCATAGACAGCAGCGCTATTTTCTTGCCTTCAATGATAGCATTCTCGGCGGCTTCAATAGCTCTTATCTGATATTCACGCAGATTCAGTCCATCTGGATCACGCAGTAAATCGTATGGGGTATTCTGCAATGTCTGATTTGCCGCTGAAATATCCTTATCGAGCATTTCCATAAGACCGTCAGGGCTGAACCAACCTTGCAAAGCCTTTGGAGTGTTCGCACCGTCACGCAGATCAAGAAACCATATACCCGATTTCAGCTCAATCTGTTTCAGATACTTTCTGCCATTAGTAGCAAACACGAACGGAACTTTATAGCCGTTCCAGTCTTTGATAACGTAATCGCTATGTTCTGCTTTTATCATACGGGCATAGTCTTTGCACTGATAGTCTATTACAGACGGAATATCTATACTTGCTTTCTTTGCTTCAATAATAGCAACAAGTTTAAGTCCCACAAAGAGAGCATAGTCCGCATACCCACCCTTAGTTACCGTAGAATCAGTCGGAAACTCAGCGATAGCAAGGTTACGTCCCTTTTGTGGTCTGGTTCCTTTGGAGTAGCGGAGATCGTTGGTATCGACCTCCCAGCCGTATTTCCTGAGCTGATCGTCAATGATGATTCGTGTTTCAGCTTCGGAAAGCTCCATTGCTTCTGTGACTTCTGCCGATTTGTCGGCTCTGTCCTTTGCAGATGAACCTTCCGTAGCTGTTACAACAGGTTCAGCCTTAGTAGCGTTTGCAAGCTGTTCCTCTAAATCCTTGATAATGTTTTCATAATCAGGGACAGGCTTATTTTCCGGCATAACAAAATCAGGTGCTTGGAAGTTGTAGTCACCATAGACCTCCATGAACCATACAGCAAGCCTGAATGCCATTCTAAGCAGGGATTTTGCGGTATCAACAGAATCTTCGTATTTATGAACGGCATCATTACGCTTCATTCTGAGGGAATAAAGTATATCGTCAATTCTGCCGCCACGATCTATAAGCCCTTCACGTTTCAGGATTTTTATTCTGTTAGCGTGGGTATTATCATAATCAGGCTCATCAAGCCCTTCATTTGCAAATATCTCCTGTACAAGACGTTCAGCAAACATTCCGAGTTTATAAATACAAGCATTAGGATCGTTATATAGGTAGCTTTCAGCGGTTTCGCCAATTTTAGCAAGTGTTTCCCAATACTTGTTCAAAAATTCAAAATTCGATTTCATGGTTATTCACCCCCATCTTTATAAACTTCCCATAATACACTATTATCAGAAGTTACACTTAATATTATTATAGCACAATCTGCACAAATAGTCAATGATTCGACAAGCGATTTTCTAAATATTTCACCGAGGACTTATAAGTCCAGTATGGGTAAAAAAATACGGCTACTGCATCTTTTACAGTAGCCATCGCTTATTTATTCAGAACATCGCTCATATTCAGCAGAGCATCTGCTTTATCATCAGACAGCCTGCGGAAATTCTCGATCAAGTGTCGTTCTTTCTCCGTAAGATAGGTACATTCCGTATCATCATTGAACATCTCAGCAAGTGAAGAACCGAGAGCGACCGCCAAACGATTCAGCGTTTCAATGGTGGGCTGCCGTGTGCCTTCCTCAATGCCCTTGATATGGTGTCCCGACACTCCCGTAA
>CAVAPG010000101.1:0-6142 GCA_963590435.1 bacterium | reverse complement strand
CAACTATGCCATGCCGTTGCGCTCGGCAGCAATCGGAGTTTATAATTTTGACTTTGCATCAGGTCTGCTCTGCTCGGCGGCGGTTGCGCTGGCGGCTATCATCATAGGGCGCTTCAGGATCGTCAAAATGGATATACTGTAAGGAGAAAAAATATGAAGATAGTAGTTGACAATGTGACCAAAACCTTCGGCAATACAAATGTAATAGAAGATGTCAGCATGCAGCTGGAGTCCGGCAGAGTATACGGCTTTCAGGGTATAAACGGTTGCGGCAAAACAATGCTGATGCGGCTGGTGTCCGGCCTCATACATCCTACAAAGGGCAGCATCTCGGTTGACGGCAAAGCCCTGGTCGGCGAGAACAGCTTTCCCGAAAGCATGGGGCTTCTGATAGAAAATCCGTCCTTTTTAAACAGCTACTCTGGATATCAGAATCTGGAGATGCTCGCCGGCATCTCGGGTAAGATTGGGAAGGAAGAGGTTCTCTCCGCGCTGGAGCGGGTCGGTCTTAAAGAAAACGCCGACAAAAAATACGGCAAATACTCCCTCGGTATGCGCCAGCGTCTCGGTATAGCATGCGCCGTCATGGAAAAGCCGGAGCTTATATTGCTCGACGAGCCGTTTATATCGCTGGACGAATCGGGCGTTGAGACGGTGGCAGGTATCATAAAGCAGGAAAAGGCGCGGGGCGCGCTGATAATTCTTGCCTGCCATGACTACGGGCTTTTGAGCGAGGCCTCCGACGAGATATTCAGAATAGTCGGCGGCAAGCTTGCGCATCATCTTGTAAAGGGAGACGACGGTGTGTTTTCAGAGGTGGCGCTATGAAGCGAAAATGGATAGTGGCGGCAGTAATCGTCGCCCTGCTTGTCGCTTACGGGTACAGGGTCTATGCGGTGAACACTTCGGAGATCGTAAAATACGCACAGCCGGAAAAGATAGAGTATCAGGTCGGCGAGGATGTCGATCTTGTGCCCGGCTATTATAATACCGGCTATGTTGACCTGAGCGGGTATCATCTCAAGGTGACCGGTGCGCACATTGTCAAAGTTTCAGATATTCTGAAAAAGTACGGCTGTGATGAGGACGACTTTTATGACACGGGGGATGTATTCTACAGCGTAAGCAGCAAATATCAGTATGCCTATGTTCTGGATGCCGTTTTCTGGTTTGACGGCGACAACGACCCCTTGGCAAACGCAATCGATCTGTCAAGCTTCAAGCTGGTAGGCGATGATTATTACTGCGACTTCAGCTATGAGATTGACAAGATTGAGGGCTATAACTCCATTCTTAACGGAAACTATATGTTTTCCATCGGCAGCGGCAAAAGCATCGAGCTTGAGTTGCCGTTTCTGGTAAATTCCAACTCCGATTGGGCTATCTCAAACGATTATCTCTTGTCCCACCCGCCGAGACTCATGGTGTCCGAGTATCCGTATGAGGTGTATCTCTCACTGCCGGATGCGCAGGTGGAGTGAAAACCGGTGCGGGCAAAAATTAAATATTAATAAACTCAAATAAATTCACTTCTTTTTTTCTGTTCTACGGCAGTCCATGGTTCTATGGGCTGCCTTTTTATGTCGCCGAGCGGAATTAAAAAACATATCTTTTCCGGCATATCGCAATATTGCCGATTAAATTCTTTACCCGCTTATGACTTTGTGCTAATATGAAAAGATAAGAACGAAATTCGCAAACCGTCTTTTTCCCGGGAGGTAAGAAATATGCAGTATGAAACAAGCATCCCGACAGAGGAAGTTTCCCGCTGCCTGCTGTGCGACAATGCAGCCTGCACGCGGGCCTGCTCACACGAGCTTGACCCAGCAAAGCTTCTGCGCTCACTTCATTTTAAAAACCCCGTCGGCGCGGCGAACAGACTCAATGGAAATTTTTCGTGCGCAGACTGCGATGCGCCCTGCGAGAGTGCATGCCTGCGCAAGTCAAGCCCCATACACATAAAGCAAATACTGACCGCTCTGCATAAGGACAGCCTCGGCCGGGAGCAGATTCCCGAAACGCCGACAGACCTGTCCTGCGATTTTCTCGGTGTGCGGCTTGAAAATCCGTTCCTGCTGTCCTCCTCCGTCGTTTCGAGCACATACGAAAAGCTTTCACGGGCATTTGAAATGGGCTGGGCCGGCGCATGCTTCAAAACGCTTTGCGATTTTATTCCGCGTGAGACATCTCCTCGATATTCGTCCCTCCCTGCCGAGCACGGCTTCAGCGGCTTTAAGAACATAGAGCAGCTCTCCTGCAACAGCGTGCAGGAGGATCTGGACATCATCCGCCGACTGAAAGCAAATTATCCCGGCAAGGTCATTATTGCCTCGATTATGGGGCGCAGCGATGAGGAGTGGGAGCGGCTGGCGCGGCTGGCTCAGGATGCCGGCGCGGATATTATAGAATGCAACTTCTCCTGTCCCAACATGGAGCAGGAAGGCCTCGGCGTCGACATAGGACAGAGCACGGAGGCAATTGCCTGCTGCACCATGGCCGCGCGGCGCGGCTGCACGGTTCCGCTTCTTGCAAAGCTCACCCCGAATGTTGCGGATATGCGTCCGTTCGCGCTGGCTGCAATCGAAAACGGCGCCGACGGCATTGCGGCAATCAACACCGTCAAGAGCCTTATGGGCATGAATCTGGACACATATGCAACCGAGCCCTCTGTGCGCGGCATGTCGGGCGTCGGCGGCTATTCGGGGCGTGCGGTCAAGCCCATCGCCCTGCGGTTTATATGGGAGATGGCTTCCGATTCAAGGCTTAAAAATGTCCCGCTCAGCGGCATGGGCGGCATCGAAACCTGGCAAGACGCCGTTGAATTTCTTCTGCTGGGTGCCAATAACGTACAGATTACCACGGCGGTGATGCAATACGGTGCGCGTATCATTGACGACCTCAAGGACGGTCTCGTCTGGTATCTGCGTGAAAAGGCTCTCACAAAGCTGTCCGATCTTCAGGGGCTCGGCATCGGAAATGTGACGGAGCTTGACGGACTCAACCGTCAGACGAAGCTTCTGCCCCGGTTTGACAGCAAAAAATGCCTGGGCTGCGGACGATGCGCACTGTCCTGCCGCGACGGAGGCCATGAGGCGCTTTCCATGGTAAACGGCAGGCCCGTTATGAATCCGCGCATCTGCGTCGGCTGTCACCTGTGCGTTCTGGTCTGCCCGATTAAGGCAATCAGCCCGTACGGCAAAAGAATTGACCTCTGAAAACTCCACTTCTGATATAATATTAACCCCCACTGCGGAATTGCTCAGCGGTGGGGGTACTGCGTTTATGAACCGATAATCAGAATTTTTTCCTCCATTTTAATAAAAATGCCGAGTTTGTGATGACAAGCACAGAGCCTGCGTTGTGCACAAGCGCACCGACTACGGGGCTTAATGTCCCGATAATCGCCAATACGATTGCGACGAAATTCAGCGTCAGTGAAAATGTCATATTGAGCTTGATTGTGGCCATCATGCGCTTTGACAGCGCAACTAAATGCGGCAGCTCCTTGACTTCATCATCCACAAGCGCGATATCCGCCGCATCCACTGCGATATCGCTGCCAACGCCGCCCATGGCAATTCCCACACCGGCCATTTTCAGTGCCGGAGCATCGTTTACGCCGTCGCCGATCATGCAGACGTGTATATTCTTTTCCTGATATTCGCCGATGTATCTGAGCTTGTCCTCGGGCAGACAGCCTGCGCGAACCTCGCTGATATTCAGCCTGCCGGCAATCGTGCCTGCGGCGTTTTCGTTATCTCCGGTAAGCAGAACCGGCTGCACGCCAAGCTCGGACAGGGCTTTTATCGTTGCCGCACTCTCCTTGCGCAGTGTGTCGGAAAGCGCGAGAAACCCCGAGAACACATTGTCAAATGCCACATAGATTACCGTGCAGCCCAGCCGAATATACTCCTCGGCAGGCTCAGCAGAGTCCATTTCAATGCCGTACTCATGCAAAAGCGCGGCATTACCCGCAAGTATGACTTTGCCGTCGGCTTTAGCGCTCACGCCGCGTCCGGGAATCATATGAAAATCCTCAACTGCCGGCAGCTCGGCTCCGGTTTTGGCATAGCAGCTTACGATTGCCTTGCCGAGCGGATGCTCGGAGAGCTGCTCTGCCGCGGCTGTCAGCCTGTAGACCTCATCTTTATCGCAGATTGCCGAAACGACCGCAACGACCTCGGGCGTTCCGTACGTGAGTGTGCCTGTCTTGTCGAAGGCGATAACCCCGGCCGCGGCAAGCCGCTCGAGTGCGTCACCCTCACGGACAAGAAAGCCGTGTTTCGTGGCATTGCCGATGGCAGCCATAATTGCCGTGGGTGTCGCCAGAACCAGTGCACAGGGACAGAACACGACGAGAATTGTGACGGCACGGATAATCTGCCCTGAAATTGCCCATGTAAGCGCCGCCGCGCTCAGGGCAATGACAACAATCCATGTTGCCCAGCGGTCGGCTATGCCGACAATCTTGGCTTTTCCTGCGTCTGCCGAGCGGACGAGTCGAATCATGCGCTGAATGGAACTGTCCTCGCCGACCTTGGTCGCCTCCATCTCGAATGCGCCGAACTGATTGACCGTGCCGCTGGATACGGTATCGCCTGCCGATTTGTCCACGGGCAGCGATTCACCGGTCATGACCGCCTGATTAATTGACGTCTGACCGCAAAGTATTATTCCGTCCACCGGTACACTCTCGCCCGGGAGCACACGGATACGGTCTCCGACCGCAACCTGCTCGGCAGGGATAATATTCTCTTTTCCGTCACGCAGAACACGCGCCGTCTGCGGCGTAAGATGCACAAGCTTTTCAATGCTCGCTCTGGCTTTCGCCACCGTCAGCTCTTCGAGCAGACCGCCAAGCTGCATGATAACCGCGACCTCGCCCGCGGCAAAAATCTCGCCGATGCAGACAGATGCAATCAGCGCCAGAGAAACCAGAACATCCGCCTTTATATCAAAAGCCGTGACCAGTCCTATAACAGCCTCCAGAATAATCGGAAGGCCGCAAAGAACTATCGCAATCCACGCAATATCAAACGGAAGCGGCTGAAAATTCAGAAGGCTGCATATGACCGCAACGGCGGAGATTACAAGCAGCACAATGTCCTTTTTTATACCGCCGAGCTCCAAAAGTCCGGCAAGCTTATCCATAGCCCGTTTCACAGACGAGCCCCCTCTCTATACCCCACGGGGTATATCTGCATTATACATATAGGGGTATAGGTTGTCAAGAGTTAAAAAAGAAAAGTCGATTCCGGAAATCGACTCTTCGGGTATCACTGCATATTTGCGAAGCGTTCAACCGCTTTCGTGAAGCTCTCAATCGTTTTGTCTGCGTCGCCGTGTTCGATGCCGTCGCGGACGCAGTGCTTTATATGTCCTTCAAGGACCACCTTGCCGCATCCGTTCAAAGCGGATTTTGCGGCGTTAATCTGCGACAGAATATCCTCGCAGGGCACATCTTCATCTATCATACGGTCAATAGCCTGTACCTGCCCGATGATTTTTTTCAGTCTCCGGTGCAGATTTTCCGAATCCATACACTGTTTCATAGCAACAGCCTCCATACAATAAGGGGTATATGTTTATTATAGTCCGAGGCATTGATTTTTGTCAACCTGCCGAACCGTACTGTTTACTGCGTCTTTATTGTTGCGCGATGAGCATTGCCCGTTTCGGCAAAACGTGATATAATAGATTTAAGCATTGTGGGTAAAGCACTCGGAAAATAATAAAAAAGGAGGTGTTATTCAATGACAAACTGCGATGAATGCGGCGGTATGACAGATTTTCAGTACAAATGCTTTTTGATTAGTCTTCGTCAGCCGTGGGAAGATCTTCTTGAGATGGTCAATAACGGAGCCGACAAGGAAGCAATAACGAAGAAAATAGAACGCGAAATCGAACTGTATGATAAAATGCTGATGTTTTAATCGTCGACAAAACCAAACATGAAAAACTGCCCTGCGGTGCAATCCGCAGGGCAGTGTGCTATCTCGTGCCGTTTTTTGTGTTGCGTTAACCGAGACAGGCAACCCCTCAGGCAACTATCGTTGCCAGCTCCCCCTACACAGGGGAGCCAAGGGCATAGATTTTACGCTTGCCGGTCTGTTTCGTAATGATACCAAGATGTAGGCGCTGC
>CAVAPG010000100.1:0-6142 GCA_963590435.1 bacterium | reverse complement strand
ACGAGTTTTCGGCAGGGACAGACTTGAAGCTGTTGAAGTCTGTGCCGTGGATGAAAACTATAAACCTATACCGGAAACGGCAGAGCGTATAGAATGCGATGCGCTCATTGTCTCTGTCGGCCTTATTCCGGAAAATGAACTTGCCCAGACGCTCGGAGTTGAACTTGACAGACATACCGGCGGTCCTATATGTGACGCACAGCTTATGACAAATGTTCCGGGCATATTTTCATGCGGTAATGCTCTGCATGTCAATGATCTTGTAGATTATGTGTCCGAATCCGGTACTCAGGCAGGAAAAAATGCCGCATTGTACACAGATGAAAAACCAAGAAGAGTTAATATAAACATAGGTGACGAATTTTTGTATCTCGTTCCTCAGCAATTGGATTTAAAAAACGATAACTCAAAGACTGTTATTTATTTTCGGTCAAAAAAAGTCCTCGGAAAAAGTGTTTTGCGTCTTAAAGTTAATGGCACGTGCGTCTTGGAAAAAGCATATAATTTTCTGCGTCCGCCTGAAATGCAGCAGATCACTGTGGATATGACGAAATTCGGCATAAATGAAGGCAGCGATGTGCGTTTTGAGATTGAGGTGGCAGAATGAAGCAGCTTGTATGTATAGGTTGTCCTCGCGGATGCCGCTTGTCGGTTGAAGAAAAAAACGGAGAATATATAGTCGAAGGCAATTCATGTCCAAGAGGAAAGGCATTTGCGATAAGCGAGATGACAGCACCGAAACGCACAATTTGCTCAACGGTGAAAACATCATTTGCAGATGTGCCCGTGCTTCCGGTCAGAGTATCAGACGATATTCCCAAGGAGAAAATTTTTGATGTCATGCGTGAGATTAACTCGATAACGCTAAATGAGCGCATAGGCAGGGGAGATGCCGTAATAAAAAATGTGCTCGGTCTCGGCGTGGATGTCATTGCTACAAGTGATTTATTAAAACACAGATAAAAGCAAATACGGAGGGAGAAACGATGAACAGACCGCTGATACTGACATATGATGTCGGAACTCAGAGCACGAGAGCTATCCTTGTGGATAAGCAGGGAAATATCGTAGATAAGGAACAGGTAAAATACGCAGAGCCGTATTTTCGTCAGCGTCCCGGCTGGGCCGAGCAGAAAACGGATTTTTATTTTGACAGCATGTGCAAGGCGTCTACGGCACTTATGGTGCGCAATGCCGACAAGGTGCCTGATATAATTGCCTGCGTCGTAACGGTTATTCGCGATACACTCGTATTTCTTGATGAGAATTATAAACCTACGCGTGATATTATCCATTGGCTTGATGCGCGTAAATGTGTCTATGATGATCCTTTCCCCCTGTGGAAAGAGGCAGTGTTTGAACTTATAGGCATGGGGAAAGGCACAAAGATAGTCTACAGAACGTCAAAAGTTAACTGGGTGCGCCAGAAACAGCCGAAGATCTGGGCAAGAACAAAGAAGATTGTCTGTCTGCCGGCATATCTTAACTACCGTATGACAGGACGCCTTGCAGATACTCCGGCAAATACCATCGCGCATATACCGATGGACTATAAGAAAAAGTGCTGGATGAAAGAGAATGACCTTACGCGATGCTTCTATGATGTTCCGCAGGACAGACTGTATGAGCTTATACCGTCCGGTGAGGTGCTTGGCTATATAACCAAAGAGGCAGCCGCACTTACCGGAGCACCTGAAGGACTGCCGCTTATATCCACAGGGGCTGACAAAGCCTGCGAAACGCTCGGACTGTCGGTGGCAAGTCCGGAGAAGGCCTCCATATCTTTCGGCACAAGCTCAACCATAGAGATGTACACAGAAAAATACTTCGAGCCGCAGCCGTTCCTCCCATCGTATCCGTCTGTTATAAATAATGCATGGAACCCGGAAATTCAGGTTTTCCGTGGATTCTGGATGCTCAGCTGGTTTATAAAGGAGTTTGCCGATAAAGACAGGGAAGAGGCCGAACGCCTTGGTATTTCGCCGGAAGAGATTCTAAACAAAAAGGCCGCTGAAATTCCTGCCGGCTGTCAGGGACTTATGCTTCAGCCGTATTGGACGCCTGATGTCCTTAAGCCGGACTCTTACGGTGCAATCATCGGTTTTTCGGATTACCATACGAAGTATCATATTTACCGTGCAATTATCGAAGGCATATGCCTTGAACTGTATATGTCGATGAAGAGTATGGAAAAACGGGGCAAGAAGCACATAAAAGAGCTTTATGTCGGCGGCGGCGGTTCTAAGAGTGATCTGGCATGCCAGATACTTGCCGACACTTTCGGCCTGCCGGTGAAGCGAATTCACACGCACGAAGCCTGTTCATTAGGCGCTGCGATGGTTGCCTTTGTAGCGAAAGGTGAATTTGCAGACTTCAATGAAGCGATAAAGAGCATGGTGCACGAAAAAGATGTGTTTACGCCTGATGAGAAAAACCACAGTGTTTATATGAACATGTATAACAAAGTTTATCGCAAAATATACAAGAATGTACGCCCCCTGTATGCAACAATGAACGACCTCAAAGAAAGGAATATGATTTAATGGGCAATAAGAAATATAAGGGCTTTGAGCCTAAATGGGTAAAAACACCTGCACCGGCAAACAGCTATCGCTCGATATTCCGCTGGGGAGATCCGGAATTTTTCAAGGTACCGAAGGAATCCCTGTATAAAATGATGAAGGAAGTCTTCAAACTCACTGACGATGATTTTAAGGAATATTCCGATGACATCGGATTTGATGCAGTTGATCTTTCTGATCATCCCGTGCAGCTTGCACAGGAGCATCTGGATGCTCTTAAGGCGATAGTGGGCGAGGAGGGGTTCTCCGTCTCCGATTACGACCGACTTGCCGTTGCATACGGCTTTACCGCCTATGATATTCTGCGCCTGCGCCATAAGATTATAGATTCCGTACCCGATGTTGTCCTGTATCCCGAGACGACCGAGCAGGTCGAGAAGATAGTCGCGTACTCTACAGAGCACGATATACCCCTGTATGTCTACGGTGGCGGCAGCTCCGTAACCCGCGGAGTTGAGCCGATAAAAGGCGGCATTTCGCTGGATATGCGTAAGCGATTCAACAAAGTCATCTCATTTAATGAAATTGACCAAACAATCACCGTTCAGGCCGGTATGTCCGGCCCCGACCTCGAAAAAACGCTTCAGGCTGCACCCGAGCTTTTTGGCGCGAAGCGCCGGTATACCTGCGGACATTTTCCGCAGAGCTTCGAATACTCATCTGTCGGCGGATGGACTGTAACCCGAGGAGCGGGTCAGAACAGCACATATTACGGCTGCATAGCTGATATTGTACTCAGCCAGAAGTACGCAACGCCGATAGGAACAATAAAGACAAGCCATTATCCTCGTGAGGCGTGCGGACCCGATCTTAATCAGATTATGATGGGTTCCGAGGGCACCTTCGGCGTTCTGACCGAGGTCACATTAAAAATATTCCGCTGGATGCCTGAAAACCGCAAGAGATTTTCTTATATCTTTAAAACCTGGGACGACGCAATGAAAGCTGCTCGTGAGATGATGCAGCACGAGTGCGGATATTCATCGGTGTTCCGCCTCTCGGATCAGGAAGAAACGAGTATGATGCTCAAACTTTACAATGTTGATGATACACCGCTTTACCCCATTCTCGATAAGCTCGGCTATAAAGACATGGAACGTTGCCTCTTCCTCGGATTTACCGATGGCGAAAAAGGCTATTCAAAAAATGTCGCGAAGAATATCTCAAAGATAGCACGCCAGCACGGAGGCCTGCCCCTGACCGGCTATGTCACAAAGAGCTGGGAAAAAGGACGTTTCAACGATCCGTATCTGCGCGATACGCTCATGGACTTTGGCATCACCACCGACACCCTCGAGTGCACAGTCAACTGGTCGAATATGGAACAGGTGCACCTTGATGTCCGCAAGGTATGCCATGCCCTGCCCAATACTGTCGTCACCACCCATATGTCACACTGCTATCCGCAGGGCGCGAACCTGTACTTCATCTTCCTGACAAAGATGCAGGATGAGAAGGCGTTCAAGGCATATCACGCCACTATTCTCGATGCTATCCAGCGCTCCGGCGCATCTATAAGCCATCATCATGGCATCGGAAAAATGTTTGCCCCATGGCTTGAGGGATACATTGGCGAAAAAGAGTACGGTGTATTCAAAGTGCTGAAGAATTACTTTGACCCGAAATACAATATGAACCCCGGCGGCACCATCGGCCTTGACCTCCTGCCCGAGGAGAAGAAGTTCGACCGCCAGTATACAGATTACGAAGCTCAGCCGAAATTTGACTGATGATATCGTCGCCGCACTGCCATTTTGCAGTGCGGCGTATTTTCCCCTTGAATTATTCAGTGCACCATGCTATAATACAAAAGCTGCGGAGAATTAGCTCAGCTGGTTAGAGCGCTCGCCTCACACGCGAGAGGTCAGCAGTTCGAGTCTGCTATTCTCCACCATATATGAAAAAATCCGAACTTATCTCCAATCGGGAATAAGCTCGGATTTTTCGTTCTCTTGTCATGTCGGCTCGTATGCTTTGCCGGTCTGATTTCCGTCCGCATCGTAATCAATGCACTCCATGAGCTGCGGATCAACGTGACTCTGGCGTTTTATTGTCATCCCAACGCCCTGGTTGTTAAACACCCAAATATAGTTGTTCCACACTGTCGGGTCTTTTTTCTTAAACACTGTTGTTTCGTTCAAACGGCAGAACTTCGCTCTGCCCTCGGCGGTATCAAGCAAATCCCCCTCGCCGGTGTAAAACAGCTCGTCGCTGTATTTGTATCCGTCCTGTTCTTCGATTTCTTTTTTTAAATCTGTTTTTTCTTCGTTTGTCATTCTGAGACCTCCGATGAATTTTTGCTAATTGTAACACGCGGCATTGATTCTTGCAAGTGAAAACAGGTTTAAAGCTTTGCTTGCGTGCTTTGTCCGGGTTGACGTGAGCATCAAAGCTTGGTAAAATATCATCGCAAAAAATAAAACCGAGGTAATCGAATTTGAAGTCATTATTTCGAAAAGGTCAGGCACTTGCCGATGCAATATGGAACAGCAGACTCTATCTTCCGTTTTTGCTGCTGATAGAATGCATTGCGGTTTTCTGTAATGCGTCGCTTGAGTGCATGTATTTATACGTATTCTTTTGTGTGTTTTTCTTGGTATTCTCCGATGATTTGTTGTCGGTTATCCCGTCTGTTATGTTCACGCTCCTGACGTCGGTGTCGTATTACAAGGATTATTCAGCCCTTGCGCAGTACATGTGGTATGCGATAGTTCCGTTTGCCTCTGCGCTTGTATTTAATCTCATATTTTATCGCCGCAAAATAATATTTGGCAAATTTACCCTCCCGTATATTGCAGTTTCCCTTGCCCTTATTCTCGGCGGTGCTTTCGTCATAACTAAAGAGGACTATTTCACTGTCACCGCGCTTTATTATACTCTCGGTCTCGGTGCATTCCAGCTTGTGCTTTATATTATGGCTCGCACTCGACTTGAAAACGAGCGTGAATATAATCGCCTTGAGCGTGTGGCTCAGATACTGTACGCCGGCGGCTTACTGTTCGTAATTGTCGTGTTCGGCTTTTACATTCAGAATTTCGAAAAATTTCTCGAAAAGGGAGGGGTGCTGTTTTTTAAGCAGCGCAACTTCGTAACGAGCGTTTTCCTTATGGTAATCCCCTCGGTCTGCGTTCTCGTAAAACGCAGTAATCTTTACCTTATCGGCACTGCATTTATGTACATTGCCATGCTGCTCAGCGGTTCGCGAAGCGGACTGCTTTTCGGAACAATATTGCTCATAGTCTGCGTTGTGTATATTTATATCACGAACAAAAAAAGCCGCCGATTATATAATTGGCTGTTCGGCTCTGCGCTCATAATAGCTGTTGCGGCGGCGATTGCCGTTATTCCGGACCTGTATTCTGCCCGTATCAAAAATGCCGCAGTCGGCGACAAAACCCGCATCGAGTTTATAAAGCGCGGCATAAGCCACTTCCTTTCCCATCCTATTTTCGGCATGGGCATTGGAAATACGGCGGATTTGCAGATATTCAAGGCGTTTGTTCCCGGCTGCGGGGTCGGATACATCGTCAAACATGGTGCATTCAATGAAAACCATAATG
>CAVAPG010000099.1:0-6148 GCA_963590435.1 bacterium | reverse complement strand
ATTGCCTCCCCTGTGTAAGGGGAGGGGGACCGCTTGCGGTGGTGGGGTTGCGGACAAGGCCAGCAGTACAAGCATATAACCGACTGCGCACAAACTATGGCAACCCCTCAGTCATGCTCGTGCATGACAGCTCCCCTTACACAGGGGAGCCAAGGGTGGTGGGTTCTACGCTTGCCGGTCTGTTTTGGCTACATGCTATACCACAACGCAAAATAAATGGATATAGTCCTGAGACACCCTCTCCCTCATATTGCCTACTCTGTGCAAAATAGCAGAACAGAGCTACGGTTTTGCCATTGCCTCCCCTGTGTAAGGGGAGGGGGACCGCTTGCGGTGGTGGGGTTGCAGACTAAGGCTGATGCGCGGTATATCTGACTGCGTAGCAAATACGGCAACCCCTCAGTCATGCTCACGCATGACAGCTCCCCTTACACAGGGGAGCCAAGGGCATAGCTTTTACTCTGCCGCTTTATTTGACAGGGGAGATAAGTGGGTGGGCATCACCCTTGCCGTTCTGCTTTGCATTTATCTTATCTCAGCTTTACGCAGTAGTACGCCAGAAGGTAGGATTTTTCCGATTTATATGCGTTCCAGACCTGATCGGCAAGCTCCTCGGATTCGCCTGCCTTGCGCTGGAAGGCGCGTATCTCCTCAATTACCTCCTGCAGATCGTCCTCGCAGGACTCCTCAAGGTCATAGAATCTGTCGCAATTGGTGTAGGCATACACCATAAGACTGCGGTATTTTCCCTCGGGCTGAGCTTCGAATTCCTCGCGCATCTGTGCAACAAGGATGTCAAGACGCGCCATGTGCGAATACTTAATCGCCTCAATCTCTGCCGCGGCAAGAGCTTTTTTGTACTGCTCGCGGCTCAGGTCGCCTGCTTGAAGCAGGACCTCCTTGGCGATGTCGGTGTATGTCGCTTCATCATTGATTATGCGCTGTGCGCCCTCGGTGAATATCTGCTCGTCCCATCGTATGGTGTCGACCCCGAGCAGACGCTCAATCTGACGGTGGTAATTTGCGGCCTCGTTTGTAATCTGCTCCGTTGTAAGACTCTGCGCAAGCAGATACGATTTGAGCAGGTCGTACTGCGACCAGACGAAGCAGCCGACTATCGCGGCGAGCATCAGCATGAAATAGACCGCCGCCGTGGCTATGCGCTTGCCGGTGTTTTTCTTGAGCTTGTTGTGTGGGTTTTCATGAGTTCTGGCAAGCGATTCGGTCTGCGGCAGCTTGCCGGTGTTGAGATATTTTGCATACTCATCGCAGACTGTGTTCGGGTCGCCGAACATGACCATGCGGCCCTTGTCAAGCCACAGGACCTTATTGCACTGCGATCTGACGGCCTGCAGCGAGTGGGACACCATGAGCGCCGTCGTATCTCCGTCGTCGATGATGCTCTGCATTTTCTGCTGGCTTTTCTTGCGGAACTCGCCGTCGCCGACAGCGAATATCTCGTCTAAAATTATTATATCGGGCTGAATCATGCTCGCTATTGCAAACGCGATTCGGCTCTTCATGCCGCTTGAGAGCGTGCGGAACGGACTGTTCTGAAATTCGCGCATCTGCGCAAAGTCGATTATCTCAGCGTATTTCGAGTCGATAAATTCCTTATCATAGCCCATGAAGGCGCCGCGCAGATAGACATTTTCCCTGACGGTCATTTCACGGTCAAAGCCCGTGCCGAGCTCAAGCAGGGCGCAGATTTTGCCGGTTTTCTCTATCGTGCCCGAGGCGGGAGTCAGCGTTCCGCTTATGGCCTTCATCATCGTGGATTTGCCTGCACCGTTTTTGCCGACAACGCCGAGCATGTCGCCCTTTTCGAGGCTGAAGGATATATTCTTGAGCGCCCAGAACTCGTTGTTCCTGGGGCTTTTGCCGAGTATGCGCTTTATTATATCTGCCGTCGAGCGGGAGTCCTGCTTGCGGTAGCGCACCGAAACGTCATCGAGGACCAAAACCTTGTTTCCATCCATCAGTGCACACCCCCCCTTACACGTACAGCGCGATTTTATCGCGCGCGATGTGATAGGTAAACCAGCCGAGGAAGGCGCAGCCTGCCGCCATTGCGAACATGACCAGATGCGTTGACGGGCCCGGTATGGTCGAATTTATTATCAGCTGGCGGAAATAGCTGATGCACATATACAGAGGATTGCAGTTGAGCAGTCTGCGCATGATGCCGGGCAGTATCGTCGGATCGTAGAATATTGCAGAGGCGTACATGATTATTCTCGTTATGACGGGCCAGAGGTAGCTCACATCGCGGAAAAAGATATAGAGCGTGCTCAAAAACATGCCTATGCCGAGGTTTATGAAATAAAGGCAGACGATGGGATACAGCAGACAGAGAAAGCGCCAGTGGAAGCTGATTCCGTCTATGGCGACAAAAACGAAGAACACGACCAGCGAAACAGCAAAGTCAATCGCCTGCGCCGCCGAATGCGAAACGAGGAAATAGTGCTTGGGAACGGGAACCTTGCTGTATATCTGTGCATTGTCGTAAAGCACGCGCATCGCGCTTCTCGTCGCCGACGAAAAGTAATTAAACAGGAGCAGACCGCAGAAAAGATATATTGTATAGTGCGGCATGTTGCGTCCGAAAAACGTTCCGAATATTACATCCATCGTAAGCAGAAGCAGCAGCGGCGAAAGCGCGCTCCAGAGTATGCCGAAGGTCGTCCGCTTATATTTTTTTATAAAGTCTCGCCTTATAAGCTCAGAAAGCAGGAAACGGTGGTTAGCCTTGTCCGAATTCATAAAACGTCTGTTCTCCTTGAAATATAAAGAAAAATAAAAACCGTGCCTTTAGCCGACAGCGGTGAAAACACACTGTCGCGCCATTATAGCACAGCTTTATTTATAATTCTACATATTTTTTTGAACATTGCCGCCGGTGGAAATGAAGCCGAGATAGTCCTCGGGTGAGTTGAAGTCGCGCGTAAACGAGTCGAGCAGAACATAGCTTTTGCCCGTCTCGCGCCCCTCAAGGGGAAGTCCGGCATAGAGATGATACACCTGCCAGCCCTTGCACTCGGCAATCTCGCCGTCGGTAAAACGCCGCCGCACCTCAAGATACAGCGAGCGGAACAGCTCGCCGTTTTCTATAAGCACCGCGCATATACTCTTATCGCTTCCGAAAAACAGCAGCGGCTGAGCTGACCGATGCGATATGATTGTTCTTATCGCGTCCACGGAATAGAGCACATCGCCGTAGAGAAAGCATATATCATCGCCTATAAGCTCGGCAGTGAAGCGGTCTATCTCCAGAATATTATTCTTCGGCTCGTAGCGGCGCGCACCGGGTATATTTATGCTCTCATCGTGCGAGGTTATTATCACATCGGCATCGCTGTCGCTCTCACGGACAAGGCGCACGGTGCGCTCAAGCAGCGTTTCACCGCCGACGCTTATCTCATGCTTTTTATGCCCCATGAAATTATTCCAGCGGCTGCCCTTGCCGTCGGCCATTATGACATATCTCATTTTATTATATTATGTTCGCGGTAGAAGTCGCCGAGCCTGCCGTAACGCTGAGGTCCCCAGAGCTGGATTATATTGACGCCCGAGGAGGTGTTCGCCTCGATAACGGTAAAGCCGTCGTCCGTGGGCAGTATGTCCCATGCGATTATGTCCAGATACGGGAAATTGCGGCTGACATCCAGAACCGAGGCTTTTATATTATCCCAATTCGGGATAACCGCACCCTCTATCTGCGCGTTGCTGTCGGGATGCGTGCGGTAAACGGTCAGATTATGCAGTGTGCGTGCATAGCTCATTTTGCCCGTTTCTATATCGACATTGGCGACCAAGCCGCCGCGGCTGCCGTTATCGACAGAGCCTGTCCAGTCAGCACCGATGCGCTGTACGGCAAAGCACAGCTCAAATTCCTTCGTCTCGGCGTTTCTGAGCACTATCATGCGCAGGGTGTTTGCACTGTTGGCGTAAATTTTGTTGAGATATTCCGCCTGATGTGCATAGGCGCAGATGAGCCATTCTCTGCGCGTCTGCAGAAGATCCTTAAGCTCACTTTCCGTGACGGGCTCGTCATTGCAGATTATGCCGTGGCCGTTGTATCGCACGACGAAAACGCCGTTGCCCTTGCCGGCGTGTACGGGCTTTATAACATATGCACCGACCTCGTACAGAAGCTTGATGAGGTCATCGTATTCGCCGATAACTCTGCCGTTCATGCCGGCAAGGCGAGTCTTTCTCTTGATGCAGTATATCTCCGGCGTTTTGCAGTAGCGCTCGATTATCTGCGTGAAAACGACCTTGTTGTTGAGCATCTCACTGTATATGCCGTTTATCTTGCGCGAGCGGTACCAGTCAAATTCGGACAGATACTGCTTTTTGTCATTGTGCTTGAAGTCATACAGTGCCGCCTGGTCGACCATATAGCCGCCGAATATGCAGTAGTAAAGCCTTGTGTGCAGCGGAAGCTTAAAGTGATTTGGTGCAAACAGTATCCTCGTTATCCACAGCACCATCAATTTTATTTTGGCGAGCAATGCTCTGAGAAATCGCATCATGTTTATCCTTCTCCATACAGTCGATTATAAGTCCGGCAATTTTGTCGGTAGCGCGTCCGGAAAGATCGGGCAGATACTTCCGGCAGAAACGCGCATAGTTTTCCTTGTCATATCTGCCGCTTTCAATCGCGGCAACAAGCTCCTCGGGGTCGCGGAATATGCAGTCGGGGAACTCCTCAAAAAGCTTGACGTTCAGCCCGTTGTGCTCAAGATAGTCATCGTAGTCGAAAAGATAGAAGTAAACCGGCTTGCCAAGCAGCGCGGCCTCGATGGTTATCGCCGAATAGTCGGTTATCACGCAGTCGCACACCGAGAGCACCGTCGATGTCGGAACCTTATAGCAGGTTATAGCCGGCGAGAGCGTTTCGTAATTAAGCAGCTGGTTGGGATGCCTCTTCACGACGAGAACCTGACTGCCGTCAAAATTAAATGCCTCCACGAGAGCCTCGGGGTCAAGAACATGACCCTTGCGGAAGGTCGGCGCGTAGAGAATAATCTTCTTGCCCTTGAGCTTGGGGTAGGCTTCAAAAAACTGCCGCCGAGCCTCTTCCTGACCCTCGCGCAGACTGTCCATCCTCGGCAGACCGACATTGTAAAGTATATCCGACTTGACGCCGAAGGACGCACAGTAGAAGGGGTTGAAGGCCCTTCCTCCGGCAATGACAACGTCGTAATTGCGGTGCATGCGCATCTCGCGCGCGATCATGTCGCTGCGCCCGAACTTCTTGCCGAGCGACTGATAGCCGGATTTTTTTATCTTGCCCATTGCGTGCCACATCTGGATAACGGCAAGCTGCTTTTTGTGGTGCAGCACGGACACCGCCGGCCAGTAGGAATCGAGCACGCATACCCTCGCCGTTGCAAGATGATACATGCTCTTGAGGGTGACGACCGCATAATCGAGCATGTTTTTAAAGCCCTTGTCGGCGCGTTTTGTTATGATTATAATTTCAGCCTCCGGTTTAAGCTCCTTAAGCCGGCTGCTCAGGAATTCTATGTCCTCCGTCACGGTGTTCGACTGACGGCTGAGGAATAAAACCTTGTTTTTGTCGGTCGGGAAAAACTTCAGGAAGAAATATATGAAGTTCATAACCCAGCGCAGCAAAATAACAGCTACTCTCACTTTGTCAATACTCCTTGTTAATACTTATGCCGGAAAATCAAACTATTATACTATATATAACCCGTTTTAGCAATTCAATTATTTTAAAAGTGAGGAATGCGTGTAGCCTAAGATATATTTTTTTATAAAGCCGCAGTGAAATAATCTGGAATTAATTTCTTAGTTCTTGAAGTGGCGTGGCTTCTATGGTATAATCAACAGACTTCAAAAAAGATAACATGAGGTGAAAAAATGAAAAAGAAATATATAGCCCTCATCTCGGCGATAATGCTCGTTTTGTGCCTGCTGTGCGCATGCGGAAAAGATGATGAGGAGCAGCAGCCGGAGGAAACGGGTAATCCCCCTGCAGTGAACACCGTCGCCCCGAGCGCCGAGCCGGATAACAGCACCGAACCGAGCTCTGTCGAGCTTGGAGAGACTGCCGACGCAGGCGATGAGTACATCTCCAAGATGGTATTTATAGGCGACAGCACAACCTACGGCCTCAAGG
>CAVAPG010000098.1:0-6194 GCA_963590435.1 bacterium | reverse complement strand
ACAGAGAAAGTATCTTTATTTTATTCGGCAATCCCATAGCTTTCAAGTACTGATAGCTATGTTTGCATATTTTATTTCAAGGAAGCCTTTTGCAGAACTTATTTCCAGCGTTACTCAGTTCATACTGGAAGTTAACTTTGCAATTGACCTGTAATGGAAGGTGCTCGTCTTTACGCTGACTTTTCCACTGCCGTTGTGGTAGCCTGCAGGCACTGTGTAGGGTTGGTTGGAGGTGTCAAGCTCAATGGACACCGCGCCGTTGTCTGCCATTGTGCCCGCGACTGTTGTGCCGGTTGAGTCGACGATTATCTTGTTGGCCAGAACATCTGCTGCCGTTGCCGTAACGCTTGACACATCCTGATATGCTTCGGGGATTGCATTAACCGTTACAGACGACATGCCGTAGTACCCGCTGTCGGGAGCTACATTCTGCGCGCTCTTTGTAGGTGTAACCGTCTTTGCCTGCAGCGTGTATGACCCGCCGCCTGCAATGCCGGAGACCGTGCCGGAGCCGTTGTGGTAGCCCTTCGGTATGGTGTAACTCGCGCCTTCCTGAACTGTTGCCGTGACCGCGCCGTTGTTCGTGATGCCGTCAACCGCAGTTGCAAGCGCGTCAAGCTTTGCCGTTGTGGTGGATATGCCCAAGTCGACGCACTTGTTGCGTATCTTGTTTCGTGCGTCCTGAAGCCGTGTTATTTCTGTTTGTGTACTCATCTCATCGCTCCTTTATATTGTTTCCAGCAATGCGTTGATATTGCCTATCTCCGTGTAGACATTTGCCGACGATACAGGCTTTGTGTTATCTGCTTCAATCGCACTCGCCATGTCTACGCTCAAAGTGCCGTCAGCTTCTATACTGAGATTTGTTCCGACCTTTATGCCGCCGAGAATTTTCTCCGTTGCTACCGGAATTTCAGAGATACCGCTCCTCTTTGTTACAGTGTTTTGAACAACAACCTTTGTTTCGCCATCGCTTGTGTTAAGGCCATTAAGCGAAGCCGACAAGTTTTCCGACAGCTCTGTGAGGTATCTCTGCATCGCGCTTATGTTCTCTTCCTGTGTGCCTCTGAACAGAGGCGCTTGTGGAACAATAATCATCGCACATCCGTGCCCCCTTCAAACAGCTTGCTCATGCTGTAGAGCCTAACATCACCGGTGCCGGCAAGCTTTATCCTGAAATGATCGCATCGTCTGGGCCGTACAGGAATCATGAACGATGTCGTACCTACACCCTTGATATGCCCCTGATGCTCCCATTTGCCGCTTGAATCGTACTCAATATAGATATCCATGTACGAATCTTTTGGCAAAACCATGCGGAGATTAAAGCGGCTTATGTATTTCTGCCCGGTGTAACTGTAGCCCTGCAGACCTGTTACAGCTTCCCACTCCGGTGTTGCCTCTTGCGTATCAGTCTTGTTGTAATCGCTTATGAGGTTTATGTTGCATGCGTTGTTGCTCTCTTGCGTAACAAAAAATGTGTCTCCGCTCATGGAACAGAACATCAATGCATGGCTGCTGTCCTCTTTATGCCATAGCGACTTTGATGTGTCATAAGCGAGCATCGTCCACTGCCCACCCGAATCTTTCATGGATATGTAGTATTTGTCGTTTGCGCTGCCGCCGACAGCTTCCGTGTACCGGATATCTCCGAGATTATCCCCTGTTGAGTATGTCGTGGATCCGTCGAACGCCACAATGCCGGCCCTTGATTTGTAATAGCAGATATCGCCTACCATTGTGACAGAGCCACTGCATCCGTCCTGTACGCCGTTTATTGCTTTATCCTGTGAATCACTTCTCCACTTCTTAATGGCACCCGAGCACCGATGTTTCCTTCTTTTCTCTTTGCTTAACTCTTTTACGCGTGGTTTTTGGGATACAACAAAGCCCGTACCGGTTTTCGGTACGGGCTTTGTTGCGTGTTGCACTTTACATGCTGTAGTCGGCTCTGCGAATCAGCTCGAGCTGGAGATCCTTGTTGAGCGTAGTGAAGTAGGCGTTATAGCCGGAAATGCGAACCATGAGGTCGCGGTAGGAGTCGGGATCGGCCATCGCCGCACGCATGGTGTCACTGGAGACTACGTTGAACTGCATCTGCATTCCGCCGAGCGTAACATAGGCGCGGGTGTACGAGGTCAGGTGCTCGACGGTCTGCTCATGACTGTCGTTCGGTGAGGGATTGACCTTGACGTTGAAGGCTATGTTGTTGTTCATGTTCAGCGGATCAAGGCGGCTGACGTCCTTGATGTTGTCAAGCAGACTCGGCGAGGCGTTGGACTCCGGAGTCAGTCCGGGGGTAAATGGAAGTCCGGCAAGGCGGCCGGATGGGAGTGCCCCTGCGAGTGTGCCGAAGGCGACGTGGTTTGACATACTCCACCAGCCTGTCGTATAGTGACCGCCGCGGAAATTCGTCTGAGCCCAAAAGATGTCGCGGGTGGCCTTGGTGACACGGTTTGCCATAGCAACGGCTTCATCGCTGCCGCCGCCGAAGCGTGGGACCTCGGTGAGTATCCGGCTGCGCATGGCCTCGTGACCTTCGAAATTGCTCTTGACGGCAGAGAAAAGTTCGCTGAGCGTATACAGTCTGCGGTCGAACACCAGCGTTTTTATGGCCATCAGGGAGTCAACAACGTCGGCAAGCCCGATGCAGGCCGTGCCGGAGGAGTTGTACTTCGCACCGCCCTTGGTGCAGTCGAGTCCCTTCGTGATGCAGCCGTCAATCATGGCGCTCATAAGCGGCGTCGGACGTATGACGGAGTGTGCCTCACCCAGGTAGTTGTTGTACTCGCAGGTGAGACCCGCCATGAAGGACAGCTGCTTTATGTAGGCGTTAAAGAAATCATCAAATTCCGCAAAGCTGTCAGCCTCACCGGTCTTTGGCCCGAGGTGCCAGCGCATAAGGGGATGATAGCCGTTGAACATGGCCATCTCAAACGGCGCGACCATGCTGAACATCATGCAGTTTGTATGTCCCAAATGCTTGCCTGATATGGTAGGTTCGACGCAGCCTGTAGCGGACCAGTCGAGCAGGTCTGCGTGCTCGTAATTGTGGTCTGCAAGCGAAGCCATGACCGCAAGGTCGTTGTGTATTGAGGGCGTCGCCGTCGTGTTGACATTTACCTCGCACAGGCGGCGCAGATATGTCAGCGAATTCTTCTCGCTGTTGTAGCGTGCGTTGACATTGGGGTCGCGCATGCTGAGCATTTCGGTGACCTTGAGGAAAACATAGGTCATATCGTTGACCGCGTCCTCGCCATCGGGCGTAACACCGCCGAGCGTAATTGCCTGGTCGGAGGAGCTTCCGCCGAAGAGATAGTTACCGATATCGGGCGTGAGGGGGACGTGATCCTGGCAGTTTATATAGAAGCATCCAATGAGCTCGAGTGCGTGATGTATATATGCCTCTCGCTCGGCCTTGCTTTTGCACTTTGCCATATCAGCCTCGAAGTAAGACTGAAGCCACTGGTCCATGCGACCAAGGGAAAATCCCGCGTTTGTGCTCTCCATATGTACTGCTACCCAGTGGATCCAGATGGCATTGACGGCCTCGTCGAGCGTACGCGCCGGATATTCAGGTGAATGCTCCACGGCGGCAGCTATCGTCTCGAGCTCTGCTCTGCGTTTGCTATTGAGCTCAAGGCCGGCCTCGTATCTTGCCTGCTGCGCAAGATGCTTCGCGTAGCTGATAACTCCTTCGTAGCAGTCTATCATGGCGTGCAGCTCGTCTTTTTTCGACTGCGGCGCGTCCGCGTCGCGCTCAAGCTCAGCCTCGATCTCCGAGATTATTCCGCGCAGGCCCAGTCTCAGAAGTTTGGGATAGTCGAGTATCGTGTGCGACAGAGCGACGTTTTTCCACAGAAACGCCGCTGCCCAGCGCTCGTCGAGTTTCTGGCAGATGGGCTCATGATATTTGTCGCGGACATACTCGCGCATGTTGCGGTGGATCCAGAAGGGGAAAATATCATTGTTGAGCCGGTGTATCTCCTCCTCGGAAAGTGGGGCATATGGGTTGAGCATACGGTCCTGCACCGTCAGCAACTCGCCCCAAAATATAAGACCGATCGCATCCGGATAGACCGGCACGCCTATCTCCTTGGTGGTCGTCGTGCCTGCGATAAGATTGTCCTTGCGGATGATTGGACGGCGGTGCTCCATCAGATAACGGAAGGCCTTACCCTGGCGCAGCTCGGGCACCCAGGGGGTACCATCCCTGTGCATCTCAAAGCCGTTTTCGCGGAAGAAATCGGTGAGAAGCCCGGCACGCTCAGTACATACGGCGGGAGCGGCGGTGTGGTGTATATCCAAATATTTTTTAAGACGTGGGAAATCCTCAAGGGCGTAGGAGCTCAAATACGGATCATCCTTGAGGCAGTGCACTCCCGGATCGACACTGGCGCAGTGCATGAATTCCTTGCGCGGCCGCGGACCGGTGGGTGCCTTTGCATCGGACATCGTCTTGCCAAACTCCTCGCGCTCTTTTTTCTGAAGCTGCATCTGCTTTATCTGCTTATCCTTCATCATGACGGAGATGAGCAGGTTGAAAAACTCAAGATACGCCATATTTCCGCTGCTGGACATCTTGTTCTTGAGCATGAGGTTGAGCACCTCGTTGGGCGGCAGTGTCGCCAGCTGCGCGAGTACGCTCGTATTCTGAAGAATCAGCAGGGTATCAACTCCGTCGACATTCCCTCTGACGCTGCCCCTGCCGTCCATGAAGCGGATGCTCTGCTTAACACTCCCGTCCTCGGTCGTGAGTCCAATGGCAAAGTTCATCCAGCCGTCGGTGGTCTTGAGATAGGCCTGTTTTTCCTTGTCGTAGGTAAACACCTTGGCCATGAATTGCAGGACCACATGCGCAAGAGAATTTGCGACCTTTCCGGTCATTTTTTCAGTCATCTGTTCACTCTCCTTAGCAAATTATATTTTTATCTGAAAAAATTTTCTTTGCCTTATCAAGCTGCTCGCGCGACTGGAATCCATCGACACCTTTGAGCTCGTCGCAGAGTCTGAGCCCCAGCTTGTCGTTTTTCGGGTACCACGTCGGGTTGTACGCAAGCAGCTGTGCCCTCTCTATGCCGAGCTCCGAGAGGAACACGGCTATCTCCGTCAGGTTTTCCTCAGTGTCGGTGATCCCCGGTATGAGTGGCGTACGCGGCAGAAAGCTATATCCCAGGCGCTCCTTGCCGCTCCACATTCTGCGTATATTCTCAAGGATGCGGTCGTTGTACACACCGCAGTATTTCTTGTGCTTTTCACGGTCCAGTATCTTCACGTCGCAGAAAATGTCGTCTACATATGGGAGAAGATGCTTTTCGGCGCGCTCCCAGTCAAACTGGCCGCAGGTCTCCAGCAGCACCCTGACTCCGGCCTCGTGCAGTCTTCGGGCAAGCTCGCCGACCCACTCGGTGCACAGCGTAGCCTCACCACCCGAAAGCGTGACACCGCCGCCGGATACATCGTAAAAGGGCTTGTCCGACATGAGCTTATTGAAAAGATCGTCGTGCGTCATCTGCTTTCCAACCCGCGTTATTGCCTTGGCCGGGCAGACCTCCGTGCAGGCAAAGCATAGTGTACAGCGGCTACGGTCAACGTAATATGGATTGCTCGGTTTGAGAGCGCCAACCCGGCAGACGCCGCGGCAGCTGCCGCAGTTTATGCATGACGAGGCATCGAAGGATAGCTCCGCCCGGCTGTGCTTGCTTTCGGGATTGTGACACCATACGCAGCTGAGCGGGCAGCCCTTAAAAAAAACGGCCGAGCGGATTCCCGGTCCGTCATCCAGAGAATTGCCCTTTATATCGAGAACCAGCGGAACAAGCATGATTACCTCCTGATAGTTTAATAAAAAACCGAAAAAAATGCCGAGGCAGATGCGATGCAACCCGGACTTTGAAATTCTTTTAACAAATTTATTATAACAGAAAACAGCGTTTTGTAAAGTCTGTGATCAGATTTTATAACGGCACTCCACTATTTTGATTAATTTAATTAATTTGCGCTGAAAAATACCCACACATTCTTGGTGTGGGCATGGTGAAGCCTTAATATGCAAGCTCCCCGATTGCACTGCAGTCGGAGAATTTTGCGTTATACATTGGAATAGGAAGCGCGTGATATATGCGCTTCCTATTCTTTGAGTTCTTATGCTGTTTGGGTTTTGTCATATCGGAAAATAAAGGTTACGATCTGTG